>DATJVE010000016.1:0-22956 GCA_035501975.1 Pseudolabrys sp. | reverse complement strand
CAAGATAGGCCATCAAATCGCTTTCGCCTAAATACTCTTTGAGAGCGACCATAATCGGCGCAGCGGGAGAACCGGACGCAACCACGTCATCAAATGCCGTCGCCGCCGGCGTGTCCCACCACCAGGTATCGCGGAATGCCGTGGTTTGGGCTTGAACGGCATCGCCGTGAGGCGTCCTGAAAAGAAGATTGTATGCCGACTTAGAATTGAACGGCGGATCAAGATAGATCAGGTCAATGGTTTCCCGATCCAGCTCGCGCAAATAATAGAGATTGTCGCCGTAAAGTAGACGGTTCACGCCACTCTCCCATCCCGCGAAACTTTCGCACGGGGAGCGCAAAACCGTCCCGGACAACCGAGGCGAGTCCTCGCGAAACCTTTCGTTAACCTTAACGGCGGAGGCGGTCATTGAACGGACTCCGCTTCTTCAATGACAAAAGCGATACAATCAACGGATGCAAAATGAGGGGGGACTACCGTGGCAAAAATCGAACGCGCACAAACGGCAGAATATTTGCGTGCAAACCTTATTCTGTTGGCGAAGCTTGCAAAGCAGGACGGATTTGAGGCTCTGGCGTTCCTGCTCGATATGGCTGTTCTAGAGGCGACCGAGAGGGTGGCGAGCCAATAAGGCCGGCCCTCTCGCGACGGCAACTTTTTCAAACACTCATTGCGCTGCCCTGTCATGGGGATACTACCCATGGGGCTTGGGGTGTCAACGATATAATTGTGTAAATAATCCTACCAAAAGGAGGCGTGTATGACGACTGTAGAAGACACGAATAAGCCGCGCGGCGACGCCGCCCGCATCTGCTGGCTGATCGAAGAAGCGACGGCGGCCGCCTTCGCCGTACCGGTCGATGAATTGCGTGCGCCGTCGCGGCGGGCACCGGCCGTCGCCTTCGCGCGGCAATGCGCCATGTATCTCGCCCATATCGCGCTCGGCCTGCACTACAGCGAGATCGGCCGCCTGTTTCGCCGCGACCGCACCACGGCTGCGCATGCCTGCCAATTGGTCGAGGACCGGCGCGAGGATCCGCTGACCGATCGTGTGCTGCAAATGCTCGAGCAGCTGTGCGGCGATCTCAAGCGCGGCATTCATGCGACTCCGCAGGTGCGCCTATGAGCGGCCGCACAGCGAAATTCACGGCGCGTGCGGGCGAGCCGCCGGCGCCGACGATCGACGCGTTCCGCGCCCAGCATCTGGCTCTTGGCGAGCGACCGATTGCGACCGAGCTTGGCCGCGCCAGCGTCACCGTCGATGAGGCGGAAAGTCCGCTCGCCTGGCTCGCACGTCGGCGCGGACGCAATGGCCGCGCCTTGATCGAGCCGCACCAATTTCAGGCCGGCGAGCGGCTGCGCGCCGATTTCACCTGCGCCCACATGATGCCGCGCACCACGTCGAACTGGGTCAGCCCGATCGCGTCGGGGCACCGCGGCGGCGGCGAGCGCGCCGCGGTTTATAGCGAGACCATGGTCGCGGCGCGCCAGCGCGTGCATCAGGCGCTCGATGCGGCGGGGCCGGAATTCGGCGGGCTGCTGCTCGACGCCTGCTGTTTCCTCAAGGCCCTCGAGGATATCGCGCGCGAGCGCGCTTGGCCGGCAGGCGCGGCCAAGGTCGTGTTGCAGCTCGCGCTCGACCGGCTCGCCCGCCATTACGGCTTCGCGGCGCAGGCGAGGGGGCCGGCGCATGCGTCGATCCGCACCTGGCTCGCCGAAGGTGAGGCGTTTAGCGTCGAATGATGATCAGGCCGCCGGCGCCAGCGCCGCCTTGGCTTCGGCGTTGATGCGCTCGACCATCGAACGCAGGCCGTTCGAGCGCTGCGGCGTGAGATTTTCCCGCAGGCCGATGCGATCGAACAGTGCGAGCGCGTCGGTTTGCAGAATCTCGCGTGCGCGCTTGCCGGAGTAGAGCGCGAGCAGAATGGCAATCAGGCCGCGCACGATGTGAGCGTCGCTGTCGCCGTCGAAAGTGAGAATCGGGCCGTCGGCGCCACCCGGCTTCACCTGCGTAAGCAGCCAGACCTGGCTGGCGCAGCCGCGCACCTTGTTGGCTTCGGTATAGGCGCTCTGCGGCAGCGGCGGCAGCGTGCGGCCGAGCTCGATGACGTAGCGATAACGGTCGTCCCACTGATCGAGCAGGGTGAAATTCTCGACGATTTCGTCAATACCGGTCATGCCGTTCATATATAGGCCGGTCCGTCCCGATCGCCAAAAGGTTAGAGCGGGCCCCGATGGCCCGCGATAGCGTCGATCAATTCGCGCTTAGACGGCCGGGCGAGCGGCGCGCGCCTCGCGGGGTGGCGGCAGCGGGACGGGCGCATGCCAGGCCGGCTGCATATCGGACGCGGTCAGCGTGCCTTGGCCGCGTGCGGGCACCGTTTTGGCCGCGGTCTTGTCCCCGGCTGCCGAAGTCTCGCCGAGCTTGGTCGTGATGAATTCATAGATCGTGCGAGCGCCCGCCTCCGCCTTATGCCCGATGGCGACGGCGACCTTGCCGCCGACCACGCAGGCGTCGGGCTGTCGGTCGCAGAAGCCGCGCGCGTCGGACACCGCGGCGCTCGCCAACGTCACCGCCTGGGTCGCGTCAATATTGGCGTCTGGCGACGTCGATTTCGTGCCGCTTGGCAGCAGCACGCACACGACGCCCAGCCAAAATGCCATGCGCAACAGGAAAAACATGACCCACCCGTTATCCCCGGCGGCGATTCCACCGCCTTTGAACTAAACCATAGCAGACAGGCTTGAAGCTGTTGTTGGGATCGCGGCGAGGTTTTTGGCCAAAATCGATGCGAATACGACGCAAATTTTCATCAAATTTGACAGAGTCGAATACGCGTAAAATTTTAGATGTCGCCGCGCAATCGCGTGCCACGGGGCGGTTCGAGCAAGCGCGCATGGTTACCGCGCCGGTAATATTTGGCAGCGGCACACAAGGGAACGCCGCGCGGCAAGGGAAATTTCACCATGCCCGGCGAATACGGCCACGCGGCCGGGCGGAATAGCCCAGTGGCGGTAGCGACCGGCCCTTCGTCGGCCGCCCTTTAGCGTTCGCTTAAGCCGCGCTGGCTACGATTCCGGCCACGAAAAAGGGGCGCGTCTGTTGGTCAAAAGACGTGAGACAGGAACTGTGAGTTTCCTCACGCCAGTATGGAACTACGTCGACGCCTTGGTGCATCCTTCGGCGCAAGCCGAGGCGCTGACGGCGGCGCGTCACCGCGCCTTCATCGCGCCGCGCCTGTTCGGCAGCTTCGCCGCGCTAGCGAGCTTTCCGCTCTACATTGCGATTCGCGGCGTGCCGAACGCGCTCGAGCTCGGCGTGTTCGGCTGGCTGGTGGCGCCGATTCTAATTGCCTATTTTCTGTCGCGGACCGGCCGCTACGAAAACGCCCACGTGATGTCGTCGCTGTCGCTCACCGCGCTGGTGGCGGTGGTGGCCTGGTGTACCGGCGGCATCAGCTCGTTCGCGGCGATCTGGCTGGTGGTGGTGCCGCTGGAAGCCGCACTCTCCGCCTCGCGCCGCGTGGTGGCCTTCGCCTCGATGCTGGCGCTCGCCGCCGTCGCTATCTTGCTGATGCTCAGCGCTTTTGACCTGCAGCCGCCGGTCGCGATTGCGGCGAGCGAGCAAAGCGCGCTGGCCGCGCTCGGCATCGTGTCCGCCGCGCTCTACGCGACCGGCCTCGCGCTTGGCGCCGAGCAGCTCACGCGCACCGGCGAGGGGCTGCTCAACGCCGAGGAAGAACGCTATCGCCTGCTCACGCGCAACATGACCGACGTCATCACCCGGCATGGGCGCAATGGCGCGGTGCTGTTTGCATCGCCCGCGGCCGAACCGCTGTTCGGCGTGCCGGCGGCCGAACTTGCCGGCCATGGGTTGTTCGACCGCGTGCATGTCGCCGACCGCCCGGCCTATCTCACCGCGCTTGCCGATGCGGCGGCGCTGGGCGAGGACCGCGCGGTCGAGTTCCGTATCCGCCGCAACAGCGAGGGGGAGCCTTACGGCGGGCATTTCGCCTGGATCGAAATGCGCTGCCGGCCGCTCGAGCCCGCGAATCCGGGCGAGCGCGATGTCGTCGCCGTCTTGCGCGACGTGAGCGAGCGCAAGGTCCACGAGCGCGCGCTGGAGATTGCGCGCAAGGAGTCCGAGCGCATCAACAGCGCCAAGGGCCGCTTCCTCGCTACCATGAGCCATGAGCTGCGCACGCCGCTCAATGCGATCATCGGTTTCTCCGATATGCTGAGCAACGACGCGATCGAACTCGACCGTGCGCGCGAACGCGAATATGCCAGTTTGATCAACGAATCCGGCCGCCATCTCTTGTCGATGGTCAACGGCATTCTCGATATGTCGAAGATGGAGAGCGGCAATTTCGAGATCACGCCGGAGCCGTTTGCGCCGGCGCCGGCGATCAGAAGCTGCTGCGATATCCTGGTGTTGAAGGCGCAGGAGGCGGGCGTCGAGCTCACTACCCGCATTGCCGCCGATCTGCCGGAGATCGTGGCCGACCGGCGCGCGGTCAATCAGATCCTCATCAATCTCATTTCCAACGCCATCAAATTCACGCCGCGCGGCGGCCGCGTTAGCGTCAGCGCACTATGCGATGGCGCGCGGCTGAGCGTGTCGGTGGAGGATACCGGCGTCGGCATCGGCGAAGCCGATCTGCCGCGGCTGGGCGAGGCCTTCTTTCAGGCGCGCGCCGCCTACGACCGGCGACACGACGGCACCGGGCTCGGCCTGTCGATTGTCAAGGGCCTAGTGCGCTTGCACGGCGGCGACATGGATATCCGCAGCAAGCTCGGCGATGGCACGCGCGTGACGATACGTTTGCCGATCGACTGCGAAGGCCGCCGCCCGCCGGTGCAGCCGATCAAACTCGTCACCGATCGCGACCCCGACGTCGCCGCGCCGGCAAATGTCGAGGTGAAGAAACGTGCGTAGCCGCAGCCGCCGCGCCCGGATGAACGACGTCGGCACCGGCGGCCGCGTGGCCGCCGCGATCGGCCAGCATCCGCGCGAATTCGTCGGCATCGTGATGGGCACCGTCGCCATACTGGCGATCTTCATCAACGCGCTGTTTCTGCAACGCGGCCCACATCCGGCGCCGATCTTCGCCCCGCGGCCTGCGCCCGCCCAGCCGGTGCCGGTAGCGTTGCCGCGCCCGCGTGCCGTGGAACCAATCGCCGCGCCGGTCGCTCTCGCGCGCACCCAGGCGCAGATCGTCGGCGACATCCAGCGCGAGCTCAACCGGAAAGGTTTCTATGACGGCGCGATGGACGGCAGCTGGGGCGCCAAGACCGATGCCGCCGCGCGCGATTTCGCGCAAGCCGCCGGGTTGAAGATCAATGTCGAGGCCGGCGAGGCCTTGCTGCAGGCAGTCGTTGCCTCCACCGTCACTAAGGCGCCGGGCGCGGCCGCACCCGCGCCAGCGCGCAACGATCCGATCGCCGCGCTGATCGCGCCGAGCCAACAGCTACTGGCGGTGCAACGCGCGTTGGCCGATTTCGGTTACGGGCAGATCAAGCCGACCGGCGTCTTTGACCCAGCGACCAAGGCGGCGATCGAGAAATTCGAGCGCGACCGCCGGCTGCCGGTGACCGGCACGATGTCGGAGCCACTGATCCGCGAATTATCGGCGGTGACCGGCCGCCCGCTGGAATAAATGGCGGTCCCCGAAGGCCTCTGTTAGTGAAGGCCATGCGGTTGAAATCCGGCATCTGGGTCGCGGCCTATCTGCGCCGCTGCAATATCGAGGGCGCCTTCGCCGCGGTGCGCCGCCGCGGCGCCGAAGAAGCCGGCGCCGTCTTCATCAAGATCAACCGGCTCGACGGCACCGCCGTTCTCTACGGACCGGCGGCGCAATCGGCCTTCGACGAGACGCGTCCGGCCGACCGCATGTTCACGGCCATGCTCGGCGGCAACAAGCCGGTGGCGGAGGCGGACGTCGAAGCGCGCTTGACGAAGGAAGTCCGCTTCGATCCCGACATCTGGATTGTCGAGGTCGAGGATCGCGCCGCGCGCAATTTTCTCGACGGCAACGTGGTCGCTTGAGGCCGGACTATTTCCCGGCGGTCTTGACGTGCGAGGGCAGGGTGACGCGGCCGCGATCGGAGCGGTAGCGCGCCGGCGTCGACAGCGCGCGCGCATCGCGGCGCTCGTCGTCCCAATGCAACGGCTCGTGCGCGGGCCGCGAGCGGCCACTCGCCTGCCGCCAGATCGCCAGCATGCGCTCGCCGGCGGCGGGGGTGAGATCGTCGTAGAGGCGGGCAAGATCGTAGACGCGTTCCACCGACTGGCCGATCGCCGAATTGAGAAACAGCAGAATGCGATGCAGCACCGCGGCGGTCATGCCAAGCGCGTGGGCGGCGACCACGATCGGCTCGCCGCTTGGATCGCGCGTGATGCGTTCGGCGAGCTTGCGATTGATGCCGAGCGCGCGTTCGAGCGTGCGGGCGAATTCGCCCGGATTGCGTTCTAGCGCCGCGTTTTCCAGACGGCGGATCGCTTCGCTCGCGGCCGACGCTGGCCGGTGCGCCGACGTCTCCACCGACGGATCGAGATTGAGCAGGATCGTGCGGCGTTCTTCGGTTTCGGCTGCGAAGAACAATTCCAATAGATCGTCCTTGGCCGCCGCGGGCTCGGCTAGGTCCGGCGTCTGCGCCGCTGGCGCCGACGGAGCAATCGGAAGCCTAGCGAGGATTTCGGGCGGCGCGGCCGGGTAGGCCGCAAGCCTCGACGCCACCGCGGCGCGGGTCGCCGCATCGACGGAGTCGATCAGCCCGCGCGCCAGTTCGACGTATTGCGTTTCTTCTTCGGCGCTATGCACCGGCTTCTGCACGTAGAGGTCGGTCAGAACGCGCAGCAGCGTCGGGCGGATATCGACGCCGTCGCGGCAGGCCAAATCGACCAGGCCGTCGAGACGGGGGTACGCGGGAGACTTCGCCATGACGTTACGTACTTTACCGAACTACACCGGCGCAGATTAGTCGGGGCGCGTTAGCGGACCGTTAACCTTGCAGTCGCTTTAATTGTCGCAAGGCTCCGCCCCGGCAATTCCGAACCCGGCATCGCGCCGTGGCGGCAAGGGGGTTGCTATGGGTGAAGTCATTCGATTTCCCGACGAAACGGGCTTCGGGCGCGGCGGCAGATATGTCGACGCCCACTCGGAACCCGCGACTGTGATTATTCTTCCGGTGATCCGCATCGATCGCGATTCAAGCGGTTCGAACGGCTTGGAACCGGATACGGGCAATACTCCGGGCCGTCGCCGCCGCCGCCGTCTCGGCCGCTGAACTCAGCTGGCCCCGGGTTCTCGATGCGACATCCGCCGCCGCCGGTGGTGACTCGGGCCTCCGTTCTTGGCCGCTTTTTTTTCGCAGCCGTCGCGCTCTCGTTGCTCGGGGCGTGCGGCACCGCCAACGGCGATTTCGGCGAAGTGCAGCCCTATCTGACGAGCGACGGCATCCACGACTGGGTCGGCCCCTATGCCAGTGACGCAAAGAAGGCGTCGAAATTCGATCTGACCGACGACGAGCGCCAACTGCGCGATCTCGCCTATCCGCTGATCGATCCCCCCTACGATCGGCAGCAATGGTATTCCGTTGCAGGCGAATACGGTCTCTATCGTCCCGCGCGGCCATTTGACCGCACCGCCTACGCCAATTGGCTGCTCTCAGGCGATGGTTCTTCGCCGCTGGCCCGTTATTCGTCACAGCTGGACGAGGTGCGCCACGACGTTACGACCTTCATATCGCCCCACGATCGCTCGCCGTCGTCGCGCTATGCGCGGCTGATCGACGACGTGCGCGACGACACCACCAGCCTGCCGCAGTTCTTCGAAACCGCCACGCGCGTACTCGATATCGACCAGAAGCGGAAAAAGAGCCTCTCTTACGTTTCCGGCGTATCGTCCGCCGAGCGCAAGAATGCCGAGCTGCGCATGCGCGAAAACGCGGCGATTGTCGCCCTTGTACGCGACACGCTGATGCAGCGTGTCGCGGCCTATCGCTACGCGCTCGAACGCTTGGTTATTAATTCGCCGTATAGCCAAGCGGTCGATATTGAACGCGCCATCGATCGCTTGAAAGCAGACATCGAGCGTTACCGCGCGCCGGCGCCCTCATGGACACGCGGGCAAAGCCTGGCTTCGAACCGCTGACTTGGTGCCGCCTACGGTTGCTCCGCGTGCAGGCATTTTGCCGCGGCGAGCGAGCTTTGGGCCGGCGGCATCAGTCCCGGCTCCGGCGCCAGCGCGCGGATGGCGATTAGCCCGGTGAGCGTCGGCGATTCCACGATCAGCCGGTCGGCCGCGGTGATATCTTCGTCTTCCGGCATCTGGTTGTGCTGCTCGACCGTCATCAGTTCGAGTTCGATCACCCGCCGGCCCGCCGCGCGGTCGTTGATGGCGTAATATGCGACGTCGTAGCGCGTATAGAACGAGACCGAGGTGTAGGCGAGGCTTACCGGGACGCTGAGTTTCAACGGTCCTTGCGACAGGTCATAACGGCAGACCGCGCTGGCAAAAGCCGGATCCATGAACGGCATCGGCGCGGACGCCGGCGTCGGTGCCGGCAGCGCGGTGACGGTGTTCACCGGCGCCACGCGCGCGAGGCGCGAGTAGGCATCCTCGGTGGCCGTGCGCGGCAGGATAATAATCGTTGCCAAGTGCACGATCCCGCCCAGCAGGGCGCCACCCAACGCCCAAAGCAGCCAGCGGATCATGGGCAACCCTTGGTGGTTACGCTCGGCATCGGCACCTCGCGGCCGGCTTTGGTCGAAACGCCGACGGGGGTATCGTAGAGCCGCAGCACGAGAATGTAACGCTCGACGCCGCCGGTCGGCAGCCAGTTGCCGGGGTTGGCGCGCGGCGCGACGACGATCTCGAAGCCGCCGTCGGCATGGCGCACGATTTCCTGACTGGTGAAACCAAACCGGCTGACCGAATTGGCGACCAGTTCGCCGTTCGAGTTATACAGCGTCAGCGTCCAAAAGCGTGCCGGCGGAGTGACGCCGGCGAGAACCACGTCGCATCGCCCGTCGAGCGGACGGCCGCTGTCGTCAGCCGAAGCGGTGAACGCGACGCCATCTCCGAGCGCCGTCGGCAAACGCCCGAGGCGAGCGATCGAAGCCTGCGCATAGGGATCGGCGTCGACGGTGCCGGTCTTCGGCCACGCGGTCCAAGCGCCGATGGTCAAAGGTCCGAACGCGGCGCCGCGCGTCAACGCGAGATAGGTCGCGCCGAGGCCGACGACGGCCGCGACAATAAAGGCAAACAGCGATCCGAGAAGTAGCCGCACGATTTCTACGCTGGCGGTGAGGGAACCTTGATTCGCGAAAGGGAGACTACGCCGGGCGCTGGCGCGCGGCTAATCAGTTTCGGCTGCCGAACGCATGCCCCTCCAAAGCGGCGGCGAGGGCGTCGCCTTTGTCCGGGACCGCGGCCTGCTTCTTTCTGCCGGCCGATCCCGCCGAGGGCAGCGGACCCATGGCGCGGCTGGCATCATCCATCATCCGCTCGACCCGCACGAGGATATCGGCACCCCGCTTGGTGAGCACAGTCGGGCGCGGCGGCGGCGCGCCCGAATTCGATTTGACTTCGGCGACAGCCGGTTCCAGCCGCGCCGGCGGCACCGGCACTCCGGGCAATTGTTTGATCTCGATGCCCTGGTGCGCGTAGTCCATGATGTTGTGCCAAGTCATCGCCGGCAGCGCACCGCCGGTCATACGGTTGGTCGAGGTGTAGTCGTCGTTGCCGAACCAGGTGCCGCAGACGAAATTGCCGGTGTAGCCCATGAACCAGGCGTCGCGATAAGCGTTGGTCGTGCCGGTCTTGCCGGCGGCGGCAATGCCGTCAAGGCGCGCGCGCCGGCCGGTGCCGTTTTCCACTACGCTGTTCATCATGGTGATCATGTCTTGCGCGACATGCGCCGGGAGCACCCGCTTCGGCTTCGGCCCGTCGCGGTCGTAGCGCCAGACCAGCTTGCCGTCGCCGGTGCGCACCTCGAGGATGGCATGCGGCATGACCTTCATACCGAGATTGGGGAAGGTGGCGTAAGCCCCGGTGTGATCGATCAACTTCACCGCGTCGGCGCCGATCGGCAGCGACGGCGTGTCGGGCAGCGGGGTGGTGATGCCCATGTCGTGCGCCGTCTTGATGATGCGCGCGCGGCCAAGCTTGGCATTGCCGTCGCCGACCACCAGCGACAGACGCACGGCGACGGTGTTGATCGAATGGGTCAATGCGGTAATCAGCGTCATCGAGCCGCCATAGCCGTGGCCGTAGTTGTGCGGACACCAATTGCCGATGCAGATCGGCGCATCGACAACGATCGAGCTCGGCTTCATGCCGTGCTCGAGCGCGGTCGAGTAGACATAAGGCTTGAACGAGGAGCCCGGCTGGCGCATCGCGTCGGTGGCGCGGTTGAACTGGCTGGCGCCGTAGTCGCGTCCGCCCACCATGGCACGCACCGAGCCGTCGACGTCCATCAGCACCGCGGCAGCCTGTCCGGCGTGATATTCCTGGCCATATTGGCGCAACGAATTCTCGATGGCGCTTTCCGTCTCACGCTGCAAGTTGACATCGAGCGCGGTGCGCACCACGAATACGCGCTCGGTCATCGATTTCGGGAAGGTGTCGACCAGTTGCTTGACCTGGTCAAAGGCCCAGTCGAGATAATAGTTCGGCGCGCGATCGTCGCGGCGGTCGACGGGGGTGGCGGGGTTGCGGCGGGCGCCGAACACCTGACCCTCGGTCATGAATCCGGCGTCGACCAGATTGTCGAGCACGACGTTGGCGCGCGCGCGCGCCGCCGGCAGATTGACGTTGGGCGAGAACTTCGACGGCGCCTTGAACAGCCCGGCGAGCATGGCGGCTTCCGCCAAGTTCACGTCGCGCGCCGACTTGTTGAAGTAATACTGCGCCGCCGCATCGACGCCGAAGGCGCCGCCGCCCATATAGGCGCGGTCGAGATACAATTTCAGAATTTCATTCTTGGTCAGCCGCGCCTCCAGCCACATGGCGAGGAACGCTTCCTTGATCTTGCGGTCGAGCGTGCGCTCGTTCGACAGAAACAGGTTCTTGGCGAGCTGCTGGGTCAGCGACGAGCCGCCCTGCACCACGCCGCCGGCGCGCGCGTTGGTGACCAGCGCGCGCAGCGTGCCGCCGATGTCGATGCCGAAATGGTCGTAGAAGCGCCGGTCCTCGGTGGCCAGCACCGCCTTGATCAGGTGATCGGGGAACTGGTCGAGCGGCACCGAATCGTTGTGGCGGATGCCGCGGGTGCCGACCTCGTTGCCGTAGCGGTCGAGGAAGGTGACGGCGAGCTCCGACTTCTTCAGCCAGTCGTCGTCCGAGGTCATCTGGAAGGCGGGCATGGCGAGCGCCAGCATCAGCACGGCGCCGACGGTGCCGAGGCTGGCGATCTCCGAGACGACCTCGTTGAGCCAGCGCCGCCAGCCGGCGACGTAGAAGCGGTCCATGACGCCGGAGAAGCGCTCGTAGCCGTCGCGCAGCGCGATGAAGGCGCGGAACAGGCCGGAATCGACGCGGGCGTCGACGCCGAGGAAGAAGTTCCTGATTTTCGGCTTCCAATCGGCCGGAAAAAGGTCGCGCAAGGGGGCTCGCTCGCTTCAGGACGGACGCTGCGGCCTATCTAGCCGATCGGCGCGCCTTCGGCCAAGGCCGCAGGGGTGATCCGCGGGGCAGAATGGGGGCCAATTGCGGTGAAAAATGGCCGTTCTTCTCCCTCTCCCCACCCGAACTCGGGTTTACCCGAGTTCGGCAATTTAAGACTGGTCGAAGTCGGATATATACGACTTCGACGGGGGAGAGGGCCGGGGTGAGGGGGCCCCGGACTCTCGAGAGGCCCCAACCCCTCAGCCGGCGAGCTTCGCTCGCCGACCTCTCCCTATGGGAGAGGTGAAAGAAAAGTCCTCCGCCCATGACGGAATCGCCGGCAGGGTCTAAAAGGCGCGGAAAGGATCAACCCAATGCCCTCCACGCCCGCCCCTTTCTGGCGCACCAAACGCCTCGGCGAGATGACGCAGGCCGAGTGGGAGAGCCTGTGCGACGGCTGCGGCCGCTGCTGCCTCAACAAGCTGATCGACGAGGACACCAACCAGACCGTGTTCACCGACGTCGGCTGCAAGCTCTTGGACGGCGAGACCTGCCGCTGCACCGACTACGCCCACCGCCAGGCCCGCGTGAAGGACTGCGTGCAGCTCACCCCGCGCAACGTCAAACGGCTGAGCTGGCTGCCGCCGACCTGCGGCTACAGATTGGTGGCCAACGGACAGGACCTCAAATGGTGGCACCCGTTGGTCTCAGGTGACCCCGAGACGGTGCACCAGGCCGGCATCTCGGTGCGTGGCCGCGTCACCGAGAACGAGCGCGACGTGCCGGACGCGAAACTGGAGGAGTATATCGTGGCGTGGCCCGGCCGGTGGCCCAAAGGCGCGCGCACGCGCGCCGTCAAAGGAAAATGAGGGCAAAGCGCAAGCCGGCGCCGTCAAAGTAAAAAGCAGGCGAGGAGCAGTGCGGCAGCGTCGAAACGCAAATAAGCAGGCGCAGAGACAGCGCTTTCTTGGGGGCAGGCCGTATTTGCTATACATGTATAGCAAATCGGAGCTTGCGCCATGCTTGCCCTTCGCCTGCCGCCCGAGATCGAAAAACGCCTCGACGCGCTCGCCAAAAGGACCGGCCGCACCAAGAGCTACTACGCCCGTGAAGCCATCCTGCGGCATATAGAGGATATCGAGGATCAGCATCTGGCGGTGGCGCGCCTCAAGCGAGGCGGACGCAGGACGAGCCTGAAGGCGCTGGAGCGTCGCAAGGGAGCCAGCGACGCCGATTGGCTGCGCTCACTCTCGGCCAGCCTTGGGGAATGGTCCTCGCCGGAAGACGCCAAAGCCTATGACAATCTGTGAACGGTTCGACGTCGCGGTCGTCCTGTTTCCGTTCATCGAGCGCGCCCGCGCCAAGCCTCGCCCGGCGCTGGTGCTGTCGGGGCGCGCCTTCAATGTCGCGCATGGAGGCGACCGCCGGCGCATTGCACGACTACAATCGCTATATCGGGGCGCGCGACCGGCGAGGCTTGCCGCCGGCGCGCCACGATGCGGCCGAGGCGGCGCTCTGGCGCGTCATGGACGCCGCGCTGCAGCGCTGGGAATGGCTGGAGGCGCACCGGGTCAGCGATCATTGAGGGCGCCGCGCAGGAATCGGAAAATCCTTCGCCTGGCGCCGCGCGCCGTAGGAGAAGTGCCACCACTCGCGGAAATAATTATGGAAGCCGCGCTGGCGCATGGCGGCGACGAGCAGCGCACGCAGGCGTTGCTGCTCGCGCGTGAGGCCGGCGCTCGCCGTGCGGCTCTTGTCGTCGAAGCAGTCGAAGCCGGTGCCGAGGTCGAGCGCATTGTCGGGCGCGCGCTGCGCCGCCGGCGCGGTGCAGGGGCCGTAAGCCGCGTGCGCATCGAACGGCGCCGCCGGCGCGGCATCGCGCGCAACTAGCGTGAGATCGACGGCGATGCCTTCCGAATGCGCCGAATGCGCGGCGATATAGCCGAGCGAGAACAGCCGGAGCTTGTCGAGCTTGGGGTAGAAGCGCCTGGTGGCGGCGTCGTCGGCGCTTCTCGCCCAGTTCGCGAAGGCGGCCACCGCGCGCGTCGGCCGGTAGCAGTCGTAGACTTTTAAAGCGAGGTTCTGCGCGGCCAAGTCGGCCTGCACTTTCGCCAGCGCCTCCGCGACCTCGCGGCGCAGCACGCATTCGGCGGCCGCATAACCGGGAACGGGGCGGCCGGTGAAATTGTTGAAGCCGGCATAGCGCATGTCCTGGACGATGCCCGGGTCGACGTCGCGCAGATAGACGAAGCCCGGCGGCAGGCTCGCCGCACCGGCGGCCGCGGGCAGCAGCAGCGCGACCAGCGCGGCGCGCGCCGTGCAAGTTCCGCTGCGCCGGACGTTTCGCTTCGCAAAACGGGACATCATGGAGAACATAGCACCTCCGCGCCGGACGCCATTGCACTTTTACCGCCCGCGCGGCATCTAGCGCGCGATGAACGTGCACCCGCACAAGACGCATGCGCCGCGCCCGCTGAGCCACCCGGAGATCCGCGCCATCGTGCTCGGCATCATGCTGGCGATGTTCCTCGGCGCGCTCGACCAGACCATCGTCGCCACCGCTTTGCCCACCATCGGCCGGCATTTCGCCAACCTCGGCGATCTGTCCTGGGTGGTCACCGCCTATCTGCTCACCGCGACGGCGGTGACGCCGCTGTACGGCAAATTGTCCGACATCCACGGCCGCCGCGCGATGATGCTGATCGCCATCGTCATCTTCGTCGCCGGCTCGCTGGTCTGCGCGTCGGCGCCGAGCATGACGACGCTGGTGCTCGGCCGCGCCGTGCAGGGCTCGGGCGGCGGCGGGCTGATGGCGCTGGCGCAGACCATTATCGCCGACATCGTCAGCCCACGCGAGCGTGGGCGCTACCAGGGCTATATTGGCGCGGTGTTCGCCACCTCCTCGGTCGGCGGGCCGGTGCTCGGCGGCTTCTTGACCGAGCATCTCGACTGGTCGCTGATCTTCTGGATCAATCTGCCGCTCGGCCTCGCGGCGCTGGGCATGACTTCCAACGTCTTGAAGCGCGTGCCCTATCACCCGCGCAAGCACCAGCTCGACGTCATCGGCGCGCTGCTGATGATGAGTGCGTCGATCGCGCTGTTGCTGGCGCTGTCCTGGGGCGGGCGCAAGTTCGACTGGATCTCGCCGCAGCTCGGCGCGCTGCTGCTCGCCTCCGCGATCCTGTGGGCGCTGTTCGCCTGGCGCCTGGTGGCGACGCATGAGCCGTTCCTGCCGCTCGCCGTGCTCGGCAATCCGGTGGTGCGTTGCGCCGCGCTCGCCGGCGCCTGCTCCATGGCGACGCTGGTCGGCATGACCATCTTCGTGCCGCTCTATTTCGAGGTGGTGCTGCATCTCTCCGCCGGCCAGTCGGGCCTGGCGCTGATCCCGCTGATGGGTGCGACCGTGGCGCTGTCGACCGTCACCGGGAGGCTGCTGATGCACATGAAGCACTACAAGCGTTTGCCGCTCGCCGGGCTGTTGGCGGCGCTCCTGTCGCTTGCCGCGCTGTCGATCTGGCCGACCTCGATGCCGACGGCGCTGGTGCTGGCGCTGCTGGCGATCATCGGCTCGGGGCTCGGCACCGTCTTCCCGATCTCCACCGTGTGCATGCAGAACGCGGTGACGCAGCACCAGATGGGCATCGCCACCGGCGCGGCCAATTTCTTCCGCTCGCTGTTCTCGGCGCTGGTGGTGGCGGTGCTCGGCGCCATCGTGCTTGGCGGCCTCGGCGGCATCACCGGCATGTCGGTGGAGATGCTGGCGCGCAAGGCCTCCACGCCCGAACTCGGCTACGCCTTCCGCTTCGTATTCCTGGCCTGCGCCCTGGTGCTCGCCTTCGGCATGGCTTTTGTCGTCGCTATGGAAGAGCGCGTGCTCAAAGGTCCGACGCCCTCGCCGGCGGCCGAGGCGACCGGCCCGGCGACGCCGATCCCGGCGGAGTAGGGCGGTTTGGCTAATTTTTGCCATTGCAAATAGGCGAGTTTGGACGCAATACTATCTTTAGTGGTGCACACCGCGCGACCGCATAACGCTTGGACAGTGAGGTGACAGCCCAAATCGACCGTCGGTGACGGCGCGCCGATCAGGAGATGAAAAGACTTGTCGGCAAAGCCCGGCATCGGACATTATTGTTTCGGGTGGTGACTCGACAGGGACGCGGGGTAAAGTCGCAGAAAGGATCAAAGGGAGGCTGGCTTCCGGCCATGGTCGCGTGATGTCTGCCAAGCTGGTGGATTACTCGAAGCTGGCGTTCGACCTGATCGACGAACTCGAGCGCTTCCAGACTCCCGACGAGATGATCGGCCGGATGTCGTCGGCGTTGACGCAATTCGGCTTCAGCGGATTTTTGATCAGCACCACGCCCGATTTGCGCGCGGCGCACCGGCGGCAGACGTTTTTCGACGGCTGGCCGAATAATTTCAACGATCACTACATCGCGAACGATTTCTACAAAGACGATCCGGTCGTCGCCATGTGTCTGCGGGCCACCGATCCCTTCGAATGGTCGGAGGCGCCATACGATGCGGAGGACTCGCCGCGCGCCAAGACCGTCATGGGCGTCGCCGCCGAGTTCGGATTGAAGAACGGCTTCGCCGTTCCGATCTACCGCGAGCGCGGACTGATTGACACCGT
This sequence comes from Pseudolabrys sp., assembly GCA_035501975.1. GTDB lineage: Bacteria > Pseudomonadota > Alphaproteobacteria > Rhizobiales > Xanthobacteraceae > Pseudolabrys. Next base: position 6,711 of record DATJVE010000016.1, on the reverse strand, counting down.
GACCATGGGCGGCGATTACGGCGCGCTCGACCCGCTCGCCAAACGCTCGATCCATCTGGTCGCGCTTTACGCGCACTCGAAGGCCCTGGCCTTGATCGGCGCCGGCCACGCCGATCCCTATCGTCGCATCTTGTCCAACGGCGAGCGCGAAGTCCTGTCTTGGACCGCGGCCGGCAAGACCTCCTGGGAGATTTCCGTCATCCTCGGCGTCAGCGAGGCCGCGATCGCCAAGCGCATCAAAATGGCCTCGCGCAAGCTCGGCTCGGTCAACAAGACCCAGGCCGTCGTCGAGGCCATTCGCCGGCGGCAAATCAGCGTTTAGGCCGCGCCCAGCCCGTCAAGGTATCGGTTCCGATACTGGTCAAGCGATACCGCTTTTGTAGCCTCGTCCTCCCTGCGCGCGAGGGCGATTTGGCCGATGATTCATATTGTTACCGCGGAAAACAGGAAGCTCTACGAGAAGGAACTGCTCGAGCACCACCGCATCCGCTACGACATCTACGTCCGCGAAAACAAATGGAAGAACCTCAAGGTCGAGGACGGCCGCGAGAGCGACCAATTCGACAACGAGGACGCCGTCTACATCCTGGCCATCGAGGATGGCCGCGTGGTCGGCGGCTCGCGTTTCATGCCCACCATCAAGCCGCATCTGTTGAGCGAGGTGTTTCCCTCGCTCGCCGACGTCAAGGGCGTGCCGCGTTCGCCCGACATATTCGAGTGGACGCGGCTGTTCGCGATTGCCGACAAGCGCGACCGCAACGGTCACAGCGGCCGCGTCACCGGCCAGGTCTTGTGCGGTGGGCTCGAGTTTCTGCTCGGCGAGGAGGCGACCGGCTTCACCATCGTCACCGAAGTCTATTGGCTGGCGCGCACCCATAGCTGGGGCTGGAAGCTGTCGCCGTTGGGCTTGCCTGCGCTCATCGACGGGGAATGGCTGGTGGCGAGCTATATCCCGGTCGACGTCGAAACCCTGCAGGCGACGCGCCGCCGCTACGGCATCGCGGAGTCGGTGATCGTGCGCAACGGCATCACGCGACCGGCGGTCCGGCATGTCGCATGACCGGATCCGCGCGGTGGTCTTAAGTCATGAATAGCCATGGGCCTCACATGAGCAAACTTAGCCTCGTCCCGAAAATGGCGGACGGCGACCACCGCCAGCTCTTGCAGGACATCGCCGGGCTTATCGCGCGGGCGAGGAGCTCCGGCCTGACGGAATCGGTGTTCTTGCTGAGCATGGCGTACCTCGACCTGCAAACCAAGATTTACGACATCAACGACGAGGAGTTGGACGCGTTCTCGAAAGTCATCCGCTCCTCCGTCGAATCCGTTTGAGGGAGCCCGCGATGGCCGAGCAGCGCAGCGACGCGTATGGCGCCGACTATTTCCGCGCCCGGGGATGGTGGCGCGACGAGACCTTGCCCGACTGGCTCGCACGCGCCACCAGCGACAGGCCCGACGGTGGAGCGGTCGTCACAAGCGACGGCGCGATCGCCTACCGCGATTTGAGTCGCCGCGTCGGCCGCTTTACCGCGGCGCTACGGCGGCTCGGCATCGCGCGCGGCGATATCGTCGCGGTGCATCTGCCGAATATCCCGGAGTTCCTGATTGCCTGGCTGGCGATCAACGCCTGCGGGGCGGTCATGCAGACCATTCATCTGCCCTATGGATTGCGCGAGATCGGCAACCTCCTGCGCCATAGCGGCGCCAAGGCGGCGATCGCGCTCGGCGCGGGAAAGAATCCGTCGCGGGCCGAGGAACTGCTGAGCTTGGCGGCGGAAATTCCGTCGCTGCGCAGCGTCATTTCCGTCGGGCCGCCGGTCGCGGGCGCCGAGAATTTTTCCCGCATGGAAGCGGAAGCGCCGGAGCAGGCGGGCAGCATCGCGAAAGCGGACGAGCCGTTCCTGCTGCTCTATACCTCCGGCACGACATCGGCGCCCAAGGGCGTGTCGGTGACCTACAATCATTTCCTGAGCAATGCGCGGCTGGCGGCCGGCGAATTCGCGCTGACGGCCGACGACCGCATCTTGTGCCTTGCGCCCTATACGCACCTTTACGGTCTCTACACCTTGCAACTGGGCCTCTGCGTCGGCGCGGCCGCCTGCATGGTGCCGGCCTTCACGCCGCCGGATTTCATCGCGGCTCTGCGCGCGATGAAGCCGACCGTGCTGTTCGGCGCGCCCGGTCATATCGCCGCTTGCCTGCAGCAGCGGCTGTTCCAGGGCGTCGATCTGACGGCGCTGCGCATCGCCGTGCTGTCGGGGACCACCGTACCGGAGGCTTTGTCGGCCGCGTTCGAGCACATGCTGCAGAACGGTAAGGTCATGCAGGCCTGGGGCATGACTGAATTGCAATTCGGCACCTGCGGCCGTCCGTCGGATGCGCGCGAGGTGCGCATCGGCAGCGTGGGCCGCGCCATGCCGGGCACCGAGCTGCGCGTGGCCGATGCCGAGGGCAAGGCGCTTGCCGCCGGCGAGACCGGCGAGCTGCAGGTGCGCGGCTGTTCGGTGTTTTCCGGCTACGCCGGCAATCGCGCGGCGACCAGCGAAACCTTCACCGCCGACGGCTGGTTCCGCACTGGCGATCTCGCCGACATGGACGACGGCGGCAACGTGCGCCTACGCGGCCGCACCAAGGACATCATCAACCGCGGCGGCGTGAAGTTCAATCCGGCGGAGGTGGAAGGCATCATCGCCGCGCATCCGGCGGTGGCGCAGGTTGCCATCGCGCCGGTGCCCGACCCAGTGCTGGGCGAGCGCGCCGCCTGTTTCGTGGTGCTGAACGAGAAGGCCACCCTCGGCTTCGAGGAATTGACGCGCTACCTCGCCGAGCGGAAGGTCGCGAAATTCATGTGGCCCGAGCAATTCGAGATCGTGGCCGACATGCCGACGACGCCGACTCGCAAGGTGATCAAGCCCGAATTGGTGCGGCGGCTGCTCGCGCAAGCCGAGATGCAGGGCCGTCCGGCGGCGTGAGCGTCGCCGGACGCGGCTCTTCGACGCCGTCGGCTATTCGCCGCCCGCCATGGCCACGGCCATTTGCACCAGCGCCTGTTTCAACTTGGAATTCGGCAGCCGCGTGTAGGCGCGGAGCAGCCGCAAAGCGGCGGCAGAATCAACCAGTTCGTACAGACTTTGTTCGCGCTGCTGGCTCGCCGGCGCGGTCGAGAACAAATCGGTGATGGAGACCTGGAAGATTTCCGCGATGGTCTGCAGGCGGCCGGCGCCGATTCGGTTGACGCCCTTCTCGTATTTTTGCACCTGCTGAAAAGTCAGCCCCAGCCGGTCGGCGAGGGCGGTTTGCGACATATCGCGCTCGAGCCGCAGCGCGCGAACGCGCCGTCCGACTTCGATGTCGCGGGGATCTGGACCCTTCTTGCGGGTTCTCGGGAAAGACGTATTGCGCCCGCCACGGGATGATCTTGAAGCTTGTGCTGCCATGTCGACCTTGCTCCTTACAGTTTCATGACACAGCTATTAGCCAGTTGTCACAAAGACCGCAACCGCGGTACGTCCGAAGTTAACCTAAACTGCCCGCGATTTAAGCTGAAAACGTTAAGAGCGGGGCCCCCGCTTCCGAAGGCGTTTTGGGCGCGCGCGTCGTCTCGCGGGAGGCGAGGCAGACACGGCGGATCGGTGGGACCAAAAGCCGGCGTGCAGAAACGCCGGTTGCGGACAACGGCAGACGATCGCGCGGCACAGTTCCTCGATACCGCCGGCGAAGAACCCCGGCACGGCGGCCGGGGCGCTCAGTTCCGATTGACGACCGGATCAGCCTGCGCCGACCGGTACGGCGATGAAGTGCGTCGCTTGCGCGGTTTTGACCCGCATCAGCACGTCGCGCTTGCCGGCATCGTGCGCGGCGGTGATCGCCTGGCGCACGTCGTTGACGCTGGCGACGCTCTTGCCGCCGACGTCGAGGATAATATCGCCGGTCCGCAAGCCGCGTTCGGCGGCCGGACCGCCGGGTTCGACGCCGACCACCGCGACGCCCCGGCCGCCGGCCCCGGCGACGTCGCCCGCGGGCGCGAGCGTCAGGCCGAGATGCGGCACGCCGTGCTCGGAGGACTTGCTCTGCGTCGGCGCGGCGGCGGTGTGCTCGTTCGGCATTTTGCCGAGCGTCAAGGTCATGGTCCTGACCTCGCCCTTGTGCACCAGCGCGAGCTTGACCTTGCTGCCCGGCGTCATCATGCCGATGGTCTGCGCCAGTTCGCGCGAGCCCTTGACCGGCTTATCGTTGACCGCGGTGATCACGTCGCCGGCGACGATGCCGGCCTGCGCGGCCGGGCTTTCCGGCTGCGGCTGGTCGACCAGCGCGCCTTCCGCTTTCTTCAGGCCGAGGCTGTCGGCGATGCCGGCGGTGACCGGCTGGATCTGCACGCCGAGCCAGGCGCGGTTGACGTAGCCGTGCTCCTTGAGTTGCGCCACCACCAGTTTGGCGGTCTGCGCCGGGATGTCGAAGCCGATGCCGACCGAGCCGCCGGAGGGCGAGAAGATCGCGGTGTTGACGCCGATCACGTTGCCGCTGGCGTTGAAGGCCGGGCCGCCGGAATTACCCTTGTTGATGGGCGCGTCGATCTGGATGTAGTCGTCATAGGGGCCGGAGCCGATGTCGCGGCCGCGCGCGGAGACGATGCCGGCGGTGACGGTGCCGCCGAGGCCGAACGGATTGCCGACCGCCACTACCCAATCGCCGACGCGGGGCTCATTCTGCGCGAACTGCACGAAAGGGAAGGTCTTGTCGGAATCGATCTTGATCAAGGCGAGGTCGGTCTTGGGATCGGTGCCGATGACCTTGGCCCTGTAGGTCGCGCCGTCGTCGGTGGTGATCTGCACGGTCTTGGCGTGATCGACGACGTGATTGTTGGTGACCGCGTAACCGTCGGCCGAGATGAAGAAGCCGGAGCCTTCGCCCGTAATCACTTGTTTGCCCTGCGGCATCATGCCGTTGCCGGGCCAGCCGAACTGCTGGAAGAAGTGGTTCATCGGCGAGCCGGGCGGGAAGGGGTTTTCGCCGCCGTTCATGCCCATGCCGTCGGTGTTGGCGAATCGCTCGATGCGCACGCGCACGGAAATCACCGCCGGCTTCACCTTGGCGACCAGATCGGCGAAGCCGGCGGGCGCATGCTCGGCCTCGGCCGCATGTGCGGCCGATACCGGCGCGAGATCAAAACCGCGGTAGGCCATCGGCGCGCCGGCGGCGACGGCAAGGCCAAGGCCGGCCGCCGACGCCAGGAACACGAGGCGGCGCGCGCGCAGGAATTTGCGTTGAACGGGTGGGGAGCTTTGGGGCATCGCTGAATTCTCCATGGGAAATTGGATCGGGAGCGTTAGACGCGCTCGCTTGCGCTTAGATAACGTGCGTGCGCATTACCGATGCCTGTCTTGGTCGTTTCATTTTCGTAATGTGCGGCGGCGAATGAAAAATGCGTGGAATTTCAAGGAAAATTGGCGTGTGAAAAGTTTGTCATGACAAATTGTTCACGCCCAAAACGAAAACCCCGGCGCCGAGGCCGGGGTTTTTACATTTCCTATCAAGACGCGAAACTCATTCGCAATATTTGCACGGCGGGAAGTCGCGCGAATAGACCGGCTGGGCCAGGAACTTGTCCTTGCCGTAGGTCCAATACTGGCTGACGGCCGGATAAGTCTTGATCACCGTGTTCCACAACTCGTCCTTGTCGTAGCCGAACATCTTCTTCTTCTCGACCTTCTTGATGTAGACGTTCTGCACCGGGTTGCGATCCTCGAAAGAGACCGGTCCGCGCACCGCGTCGATCTTCTCCGCCGAGGCCATCTCGATGAATTTCTCCGAGCCCGGCCACTTGCCGCCGGCCTTCTTGATCACCTCGTCGATCAACTGGGCGGTGGTGTAGTTCGACTCGGAGAAGTAGGACGGCACCTTGCCGTATTTCGAACGGTACGACTTGACGAAGGCTTCGTTCTTCGGCGTCTCCAAGGCCGCCGAGTATTGCAGCGCGGAGACGTCGCCGATCACCTCGTCGCCCATGAAGGGCAGCGCGAATTCGTCATAGCTCGTGCCGCCGCCGAGGATCGGCTTTTTGAAGCCGGAGGCGCGCAGCTGTTTAGGGAACTGCAGCGACATCGGACCGACCATCATGGAGAACACCGCGTCGGCGTCGGATTTGATGGTGGGGATGTAAGGTCCGAAATCCTTGGTGCCGAGCGGCGGCCAGATCTTCTGGATGATTTTGCCGCCGCAGTCCTCGAACGCCTTCTGGAAGCCGCCGACCTGCTCGTAGCCGAAAGCGTAGTCGGCGGCGATGGCGGCGATCTTCTTGTAGCCCTGGTCGCAGGCCCATTGGCCGTACGGCTGATTGGGCTGCGACGACGACCAGCCGGTGCGGAAGAACAGCGGATATTTGGAGAGTTGCCGCTGGGTGAGATCGTCGGCGGCCGGGATCGAGGCGATGTAGATCGTCTTCACCTCGTTCGACACCGGCGCCAGCGCGTAGCCGGTCGAAGCCAGCACGCCGCCGATAAACACGTGCACCTTGTCCTGCAACGCGAGTTTCTTCGCCTTGGTGACGGCGGCATCCGGCTTGCCCTGATTGTCCTCGACGATGAACTTCACCTCCATGCCGCCGAGCTTGCCGCCGTGCTCGTCGAGATACATCTGGAAGCCGTTGACCATGTCCTTGCCGACCTGGGCGAAGATGCCGGTCATCGGCGCGATGAAGCCGATGCGCAGCTC
>DATJVE010000015.1:0-13679 GCA_035501975.1 Pseudolabrys sp. | reverse complement strand
GAGCGACGGCAGCGGCCACGATCTTCGCCTGTTGCGCCGCGCCTCCCAGTTGCTCGGCGACGCCGGCTGTCCCATCGTGAACGGGCGCCGGGTGCTTCCGAACGGGCAACCGATCACCATCGAATTCCTCGACGATGAGCCTGGTCTGGAGCCGCACCATCTGCCTTTCATCAAGAATCTCGGCACGCTCGGAATCGAAGCGAGCCTGCGCCTCGTCGACCCCGTGCAGTACCGCAAGCGCGTCGACGATTTTGATTTCGACATCACGGTCGACCGCTTGGGTTTCCCCTCGACCCCTGGCGATTCGCTGCGCACCTATTTGTCGTCGCAGGCGGCAGCGATCAAAGGCTCGCAAAATCACGCAGGCATCGCCGATCCGGCGATCGACGCGCTGATCGATCGGATCATCGAAGCCAAGACGCGCGACGGACTCACCGTCGCCTGCCGGGCGCTCGACCGCGTGTTCCGGTCCGGCCGTTATTGGATTCCGCACTGGTATCTGCCGGCGCACCGGATCGCCTATTGGGACGTGTTCAGCTGGCCTGCGGCAAGACCGCGCTATTTTCGGGGCATCCCGGAAACCTGGTGGGCCGACAAGGACAAGGCGGCGAAGTTGGAACAAAAGGGCTAGTCCGGCGGAAAGAAGGAAGTTGCCGCTTTCGCGCCGTCTCCGAATGACATACTGAGAGACTCATGACCGCCTACATCATCCGCCGCCTGCTGTTCATGGTGCCGACCATGTTTGGCATCATGCTGGTGGCTTTCGTCGTGGTGCAGTTCGCGCCCGGCGGACCGGTCGAGCAGGTGATCGCCAAGCTCACCGGCGCCGACACCGGCGCGACCTCGCGCATTTCCGGTTCGCCGGGCGGCGACTTCGGCAGCCGCGGCTTGGTGCAAGGCGGCTCCGGCGTCGACGCGGTGACGTCGAAATACCGCGGCGCGCAAGGGCTCGATCCCGAATTCATCAAGAAGCTGGAAAAGCAGTTCGGCTTCGACAAGCCGGCCTATGAGCGCTTCGGCCTGATGCTGTGGAACTATATCCGCTTCGATTTCGGCAACAGCTATTTCCGCGGTGTCAGCGTGCTGCAGCTGATCAAGGAAAAGCTGCCGGTGTCGATCTCGCTCGGCATCTGGATGACGCTGCTCACCTATCTGATCTCGATCCCGCTCGGCATTCGCAAGGCGGTTGACTCCGGCTCCCGCTTCGACGTGTGGACCTCGACCGTGATCGTCGTCGGCTATGCCATCCCCGGCTTCCTGTTCGCGATCCTGCTGATCATTTTGTTCGCCGGCGGCTCGTTCTTCGACTGGTTCCCGTTGCGCGGGCTGGTGTCGGAGAATTTCTGGCAACTGCCGTGGTACGCCAAGATCGCCGACTATTTCTGGCACCTGACGCTGCCGATCGTCTCGATGGCGCTGTCGGCCTTCGCCACCATGACGATGCTGACCAAGAACTCGTTCCTCGAGGAAATCCGCAAGCAATACGTGCTCACCGCGCGCGCCAAGGGCTGCACCAGCAACCAGGTGCTGTACGGCCACATCTTCCGCAACGCCATGCTGATCGTGATCGCCGGCTTCCCCGGCGCCTTTGTGCACGCCTTCTTCACCGGCTCGCTGCTCATTGAAACGATCTTCTCGCTCGACGGCCTCGGCCTGCTCGGCTTCGAAAGCGTGCTCAACCGCGATTATCCGGTGGTGTTCGCCACGCTTTATATTTTCTCGCTCATCGGCGTCGTCGTGAACCTGATCTCCGACCTCACCTACACGTGGATCGATCCGCGCATCGATTTCGAGACGCGGGAGGTGTGAGGTGGACGCCAAGGCGCGCGACGATTTCTCGGAAACCGCGGTCGAGACGCTAGCCGGCAGCCTGCAGCCGTGGATGTTCCGCTTCACGCTGTCGCCGCTCAACCGGCGGCGCTGGGAGAATTTCAAGACCAACCGGCGCGGCTACTGGTCGTTGTGGCTATTTCTTGTGCTGTTTTTCATTTCGCTGTTCGCCGAATTCATCGCCAACGACAAGCCGATCTACATCCATGTCAACGGCCGGTCGTTCTTCCCGGCGCTGGTGACGTACCCCGACACGGCCTTCGTCAAGGCCAAGGACCCCAATCTGTTCGGCACCGCGGCCGACTACCGCGACGACTACCTGATGGGCCTGATCAGACAAGAAGGCGGCACGGTGCTGTGGCCGATCGTCCGCTTTTCCTACAACACGCAGGTGAGCAAGCCGCCGGCGCCGTTCCCGTCGAAGCCGACCTGGATGCTGACGCAGAAGGATTGCGAGTTCGCCGCCGCGCACGGCTTCGCCAAATGCGGCGAGCTTGAATACAACTGGCTCGGCACCGACGACGGCGGCCGCGACGTGCTGGCGCGGCTGATCTACGGCTTCCGTATCTCGGTGCTGTTCGGGTTGGCGCTCACCATCGTGTCCTCGATCATCGGCGTCGCCGCCGGCGCGGTGCAGGGCTATTTCGGCGGTTGGACCGATCTGTTGTTCCAGCGCTTCATCGAAATCTGGACGTCGATCCCCTCGCTCTATCTGCTGCTGATCATCTCTTCGGTGCTGGTGCCCGGGTTCTTCGTGCTGCTCGGCATCCTGCTGCTGTTTTCCTGGGTGTCGCTGGTCGGCCTGGTGCGCGCGGAATTCCTGCGCGGGCGCAATTTCGAATACATCATGGCCGCGCGTGCGCTCGGCGTGTCGAACGCGGTGATCATCTTCCGCCATCTCCTGCCGAACGCCATGGTGGCGACCATGACGTTCCTGCCGTTCATTCTGTCATCGTCGGTGATGACGCTCACCGCGCTCGACTTCCTCGGCTTCGGCCTGCCGCCCGGCTCGCCTTCGCTCGGCGAGTTGCTCAGCCAAGGCAAAGCCAACGTGCAGGCGCCGTGGCTCGGCCTCACCGGCTTCTTCTCCATCGCCATCATGCTGTCGCTGCTGATCTTCATCGGCGAGGCGGTGCGCGACGCCTTCGATCCGCGGAAGACGTTCCGATGAGCGGCGCGAACGAAAAACTTCTGTCGATCCGCGATCTCTCGGTCGCTTTCGGCGCCGGCGCGCGCGAGGTGCTGGCGGTCGACCGCGTGTCGTTCGACATCGGCAAAGGCGAGACGGTGGCGCTGGTCGGCGAAAGCGGCTCCGGCAAATCGGTCACCGCGCTGTCGGTGATGAAGCTGCTGCCCTATCCGGCGGCGCACCATCCATCCGGCTCGATTGTGTTCAAGGGCCGCGAGTTGATGATCATGGCGGAGAACGAAATCCGCCACGTGCGCGGCAACGACATCACCATCATCTTCCAGGAGCCGATGACGTCGCTTAATCCGCTGCATACGATCGAGAAGCAAATACGGGAAATTCTTCTTCTGCATCAGGGTATTACAGGCGAGCAGGCGAGGGCGCGCATCGTCGAATTGCTCGGCAAGGTCGGCATCCCAGACCCCGAGGGACGGCTCGGCAGCTACCCGCACCAGCTCTCCGGCGGGCAGCGCCAGCGCGTGATGATCGCCATGGCGCTGGCGAACGAGCCGGATTTGCTGATCGCCGACGAGCCGACCACCGCGCTCGACGTCACCGTGCAGGCGCAGATCCTGAAACTGCTGAAAGACATACAGACGCGGGCACACATGTCGATGCTGTTCATCACCCACGATCTCGGCATCGTGCGTAAGCTCGCCGACCGGGTCTGCGTGATGAACGCCGGCAAGATCGTCGAGCAGGGGCCAGTCGAGCGCGTGTTCACCGCGCCGGAGCACGCTTACACGCGCGCTTTGCTTGCCGCCGAGCCCAAGCCCGATCCGGCGCCGCCGCGGCCGCAGGCGCCCGTTGTCGTGCAGACCGACGACCTCAAGGTCTGGTTCCCGATTAAGCGCGGCGTGCTGCGCAAGATCGTCGGCCACATCAAGGCGGTGGACGGCGTCAGCGTCGAAATCCGCAAAGGGGAAACGCTCGGCGTGGTCGGCGAGAGCGGCTCCGGCAAGACGACGCTCGGCCTCGCCATCCTGCGGCTGATCTCGTCGCAGGGGCCGGTGGTGTTCATGGGTCATACCATCCAGGGCCTCAAGTTCAAGGAGATGCGGCCCTACCGGCGCGACATGCAGATCGTGTTCCAGGACCCTTACGGCTCTCTCAGCCCACGCATGTCGGTCTCCGACATCATCGAGGAGGGACTGTGGGTGCATCAGCCGAAGCTGAACGCGGCCGAGCGCACGCAGCGCGTGGTGGCCGCGCTCAAGGATGTCGGGCTCGATCCGGCCGCGCGCTTCCGTTACCCGCACGAATATTCCGGCGGCCAGCGCCAGCGCATCGCGCTTGCCCGCGCGCTGGTGCTGGAGCCGACCTTCATCGTGCTCGACGAGCCGACCAGCGCGCTGGATATGCTCATCCAGTCGCAGATGGTCGATCTGCTGCGCGACCTGCAGAAGCGGCGCGACCTCACCTACATGTTCATCTCGCACGACCTGCGCGTGGTGGCGGCCTTGGCGAGCCGGCTGCTGGTGCTGCGCAACGGCAAGGTGGTGGAGGAGGGCGCCGCGGCGGAGCTGTTCAAGACGCCGAAGAGCGATTATACGCGCGCGCTGTTTGCCGCCGCCTTCAAGCTGGAAACCGCCCCGGAAGGAGTCGTGGCGCAATGAAAAAGTCGATACTCGGCCTCGCGGTTGTCTGCTGCGTGTTCGGTGCGGTGGCGGCGATGGCGCAGATGCGAGCGCCGCGCTACGCGATCAAGGCCTATGACGGCGAGACGATCGCCAATTTCGATCTCAACGCGTCCTTGCTGACCCGTCTCGACAGGCTGGCCGGCAAGATCCCGGTGGGAAATCTCAACGGCGACGTGACCCTCGTACAATTCTACGATCTCAATTGCCCCTATTGCCGCGAGGCCGCCGCCGATATCGATACGCTGGTGCGTGCCGACAACAAGCTCAAGCTGGTCTTGGTGCCTTATGCCGTCTTGTCGGTGCAATCGGTGCGCGGCGCTATGGTCGAGATCGCCGCGGCGAAGCAACTGACGCCGGAGCAATATCTCGACTTCCATCGGCGCATCTATGCCAACCGCGGCGTCATCGATGGCGCCAAGGTGCTGGCGGTCGCGAAGGACATGGGCTTCGACCCGCAAAAGCTGGCGACGGCCGCGAACACCGAAGCGACGCTTGATATCTTGCGCGCGAACGCCACCTTCGGCGGTGAGGCGGGGCTTGCGGCGACGCCGGCCTATGTCATCGACGGCGTCGCCATCGTCGGCCATCCCGGCTTAAAGCCGTTGCAGACCGTCATTTCCGCAGTGCGCGCCTGCGGCAAGGTCGTGTGCTGAGCGATGGCCACGCCCGACCTCGCCGACCGTGCCGCGCCCGTCGAGCTGTCGGCGCCCGAGACCCCGGCCAAGGGTTTTTTCGACTACCAGCGTTTCCGTGTGACGCTGCCGGCCGGAACGCAAACGCGCGATGTCGTGCGCGCCGGCAAGGTCGTCGCCTTGCTGCCGCTTGATCTCGAGCGCGGCGAGATCGTGATGATCCGCCAGTTCCGCCCGGCGGCGCATCTTGCCAACGGCAAGGGCGAGTTGATCGAAATCGTCGCCGGACGCGTCGAGCCCGGCGAGCAGCTCATGGAAACCGCGCGGCGCGAGTGCGAGGAAGAAATCGGCGTTGCACCATCGGCACTGGTCGAACTGTTCAGCTATCTGCCCACGCCGGGACTGACCGACGAAGAAGTGACATTTTTCGTCGCCGCTATAGACGCCTCGCGCGTGCCGCGGCGTACGCAGCCGACCGAGGGTGAATATATCGAGGTAATGCGCGTGCCGATCGACACGGCGATTGCGGCGTTCAACGAAGGCACGATGCACAACGGCCCGCTGGTCGTCGGGTTGCTGTGGCTGGCGCTCAACCGTGGACGCTTGCCCGAGTTGCTCGGTGCGGCGCGCTAGGTCCGCTTCACGCTGGTGACGTCGCTGCCGGCCGCCTTGATGCGGGCGATCGCCTCGCGAACCGGCTCGATCGCCACGGCCATCGCATGCGCATTGGCGTGCAACAAAGTTGCGCCGTCGCGCGCGATGGCGACGTGGCCCTTCCAGAACACCAGGTCGCCGCGGCGCAGTTCGCCGAGCGAGGACAATTTGCCAACCGTCATTTCCTGCATGTCGCTGTCGCGCGGACAGGCGATGCCGGCAGCCTGCAGCGCGATCTGCACCAGGCCGGAGCAGTCGATGCCAAGCGATGTCTTGCCGCCCCACAGATAGGGCGTGTGCAGGAATTCTTCGGCGACAGCGACGAAATCCGCCTGCCGTGCCTTAAGCGGCGATAGATGCATCATCGGCAGGTGCCAGCCATTGGCGGTGACCGCGAAGCGTTCGTCCTGCCGCGCGATCGCGAGCCGTGCGCCCATAGGCAGCGCCGCCGCCGGCGCCAGCTTGATGTCCGGACCGGGAAACGCCAGCGTGCGCGGCACCGACACCTTGTGCGTCGGCGCGCGGCCCAGATGACCGAGCGCATTGGCGGAGACCCAGCCGACATAGCCGTCGGTTTCGAGCTGACCCCAGGCCCAGCCTTCCTCGGTCGTCTCATAGACGATGACGCGTTCGCCGAGCAGCGCCTGGGTATCGAGCCGCGCCTCATGCGATGGCGCGCGCCGCACCGCGGCGATCGGCTCGATCACCTCGTGACGCACGCCTTCGACAAAGCGCGCGGCCTCGACCTGGCCCTTGAGATAGTCCGCCGCGATCTGGGGGCGGAACGGATGGATGCGCGGGTCGAGCGCGACCATCAGGAATAACGCGAACACAGCATCGCGTAGAGCGCGCGTGCGGTCTGTAGTTCGGCGCCTTCCGGCCGGCCGGGCTTGGCCGCCGGCGACCAGGCGAAGATATCGAGGTGCAGCCAGGATTTCGCCGCGATGAACTTGCGCAGAAACAGCGCTGCGGTAATGGCGCCGCCCTGGCCGCCGGTCGAGACGTTGTTGGTGTCGGCGACCTTGGAATCGAGCATCGCCTCGTAGGGTTTCCACAGCGGCATGCGCCAGAGCGGATCGCTCTCCGCCGCGGCAAACCGCGCGATCTCCTCGGCAAGGCCATCGTCATCGGTGAAAGCGGCCGGCACGTCCGGCCCGAGCGCGACGCGGGCGGCGCCGGTCAGCGTGGCGAAATCGGCCACCAGCGCCGGTTTGTCCTCGTCGGCCAGTGTCAGCGCGTCGGCCAGGATCAGCCGCCCTTCCGCGTCGGTGTTGCCGATCTCGACGCTGAGACCCTTGCGCGAGGTGTAGATGTCGCGCGGCCGGAAGCTGGTGCCGGAGATCGAATTCTCCACGGCGGGGATAATCACGCGCAGCCGCAGCTTCAGCTTACGCGCCATAATCATGTGCGCGAGCCCGAGCGCCGTGGCGCCGCCGGCCATGTCCTTCTTCATGTTGAGCATGCCGGCGTCGTTCTTGATGTCGAGGCCGCCGGTATCGAAACACACGCCCTTGCCGACCAGCGTGATCTTCGGGGCGGCTTCGTTGCCCCAGGCGATGTCGATCAGCCGCGGCGCGCGCGCCGAGCCGGCGCCGACCGCGGCAACCAGCGGGAATTGCTTGGCCAGCGCCTCGCCGGCAGTGACGTGGATGCTGGCGCCATGCTGCTTGGCGAGCGCGCGGGCGGCTTCTTCCAGTTCGGCCGGGCCCATGTCGTTCGACGGCGTGTTGATAAGATCGCGCGCCAGCGTGACGCCTTCGACGATGCGGGAGAGATCGTCGCCGTCGACGCCGTCGGGCACGATCAGCCGTACTTTGCACGGCTCCGCCTTGCGGTAGCGGGTGAACTGGTAGGCGCCGAGCGCAAAGGCGAGCGCCGCCAGCCGCGCGTCATGCGGCGCATTGGCGAAGCGATAGGTGCCCGGCGGCAGCAGTCCGACCAGCGCGCCGGGGCGGAACAAATCTTTCACCGGCTCGTCGGTCGCCTCGATGCCGAACAATACGCCGGCCAATGTGCCGTCCGCTTTCGGTACGACGAGGTGCCGCCCGGCCTTCGGCTCGTAGCCGGTGGCGCGCACATAGACCTGCTCGCGGTCGTCGATATTGGCGATCGTCGCTTCGAATGTCGTAGCATTGACGAACAGGATCGGGATGGCCGGTTCGCCGGCGTTTGCGAAAATCGGATGCATGCTTACTCCGCGGCGTCGCGCATCGAGGGTTTCGGCAGATAGCCGTCGCGCGTCTGCGGCAGCTTCCAGCCGAGCATTTTGGAGGCGACCAGCGTGCGCAGCACCTGCGCGGTGCCGCCGCCGATGGTGAACATGCGCACGTCGCGCGCCATGCGCTCGAGCGGCAGGTCGCGCGAATAACCGCGCGCGCCGAACAATTGCAGCGCCTCGTTGACGATTCTGATGGCGCTCTCCGAGGCGAAGATCTTGGCCTGCGCGGCCAGCATCGGATCGGGGAAGGCGCTGCCGTCGCCCCCGCGCGAACGCGCGGCGGCATGGAGCATCAGGCGTGCGGCGGTCGCTTGCGTCTGCATGTCGGCCAGCATCCATTGCAGGCCCTGGAATTCGCCGATTTTGCGGCCGAACTGCTCGCGCGTCTTGACCCAATCCAGCGCCAGCTCAAGCGCGCCCGCGGCGATGCCCATCGCCACGGTGCCGGCGCCCACCCGCTGGCTGTTATAGGCGTTCATCAGGTCGGCGAAGCCGCGGCGGAAGCCGGACGGCGGCAGCACGGCCATATCGGCCGGGACTTTGAGATTCTCGAAGGTCAGCTCGCCTTCCGGCATCCCGCGCAGCCCCATGGTCTGCTCACGCCGGGTCACCCGCAGGCCTTTGCGCTCGTCGCGGACGGCGAGGAAGCCGCCAATGCCGAGTTCCTGGCCGCGCTCATCGAACACGCGGGCGAAGATCAGATGCAGCTTCGACACGCCCGCGCCGGTGATCCAGTGCTTCTTGCCATTGATCACGTAGACGTCGCCGCGCCGGTCAGCGCGCGTTGCCATTGCGGTGGTGTCGCTACCGGCATCCGGCTCGGTAATGCAGATCGCCGGTTTGTCGCCTGCGAGCACCAGACGCGCCGCCAACTGTTTCTGCGCCTCGCTGCCATAGGCCATTACCGTCGAGATGGCGCCCATATTGGTTTCCACCACGATGCGGGCGGTGACCGTGCAGCATTTCGCCATCTCCTCGATCACCAGGACCGCATCGAGGAAGGAGCGGCCTTGTCCGCCGAGCGCCTTGGGGATGGTCATCCCGCAGAAGCCGGCCTCGGTGAGCGCTTTCACGATGTCCCAGGGGTATTGCTCCTCGCGGTCGATCGCCGCCGCGCGCGGCCGCGCGACATTGAGCGAGAATTCGCGCGCGCGCGCCTGCAGCGCCATTTCGTCGGGGGTGAGGCCAAGGTCCATGCGTAATCCTATAACGAATTCACCCGGCCTAGCCGAGGCGTTCGTGCTTCTTTACCTCCCCCTGGAGGGGGGAGGTCGATGCGTGAAGCGCGTCGGCAGGGGGTGATTTTTCGCGTTGTCAGCCCACACCGACCGGCCTTCGGCCACTCGACCCTCCCCCTCCAGGGGGAGGGTGATTAACCACTCGTTAGGGTTAACGTTTTATTGCTGGGACCATGCCTCGTCCTGCCTTGGCCACCCGCCTGTTCGCCTCCGCTGCCCTCGTAGCGGCGCTGGCGCTCTCGGTCGCCGGCTGCAAGACCACCGGCGACGACCTCATTACCGGATCGGTCGCCGCCCCGGAGACGCCGCGCACCGACGCCGAATGGCGGCGTTCGCTCGATGTCTGGGGCGCTCATTACCGCGCTAATCCCAACGACGCCAACGCCGCCATTGCCTACGCCCGCGCGTTGCGCGCGACCGACCAGAGTGCGCAGGCCGTCGCGGTGCTGCAACAAGCGACCATCCGCAATCCGAACAATATGCAGTTATTGGGCGCCTACGGCCGGGCGCTGGCCGACGTCGGCGACTACAACCAGGCACTCGACGTTCTTACGCGCGCGCACACGCCGGACAATCCGGACTGGCGCATCCTCAATGCACAAGGCGCCGTGCTCGATCAGCTCGGCCGCTACTCCGAGGCTCAGCAGCATTACGCCGCCGCGCTCAAGATCGTGCCGGGCGAGCCGTCGGTTCTGTCCAATCTCGGCCTGTCCTACGCTCTGACCAAGGATTTGCCGCGCGCCGAGGCGACCTTGCGGCAGGCCATGGCGCGGCCCGATGCGGCGCCCAAGGTGCGGCAGAACCTCGCGCTCGTGGTCGGACTGCAGGGCCGTTTTGCCGAAGCCGAACAGATCGCGCGCGCCGATCTGCCGCCGGACGAAGCCGCCGCCAATGTCGCCTATCTCAGGCAGATGCTGGCGCAGCGCGGCCAATGGGCGAAAAAGGGCCGCCGGCCTCACGTGCCTGCGCCCGACGCCGGGACCTGACGATCCAGAAGTGTCATTCCGGGACGGCGCCCAGCGCCGGACCCGGAATCCAGAACCACAACGAACAGAGTTTGCAGCTCTGGATTCCGGGCTGTCTCGCGGAGCCTGTCATCGGGCCGCGCTTTGCACGGACCCGTTGGCTCGGCCCCCGAAATGACGATCATGGTGCGGCGGTCGGCGTCAGCGCAGCGCCATCACCTTGATCGCGGCCGGGCCGAGAATGACGATGAACAGCACCGGCAGGAAGAACAGGATCATCGGTACCGTCAGTTTCGGCGGCAAGGCGGCGGCCTTCTTCTCCGCCTCGGACATGCGCATGTCGCGGTTTTCCTGCGCCATCACCCGCAGCATGTTGGCGAGCGGCGTGCCGTAGCGCTCCGCCTGCTGCAACGCCATGCAGACCGATTTCACGCCTTCCAGGTCGGTGCGTTTGGCGAGGTTCTCATAGGCCTGGCGGCGGTCCGGCAGATAGGACAGTTCGGCGGTGGTGAGCGTGAGCTCTTCGGCCAGCGCCACCGATTGCGAGCCGACCTCGTCGCTCACCTTCTTGAAGGCGGCTTCGATCGACATGCCGGATTCCACGCAGATCAGCAGCAGGTCGAGCGTGTCGGGAAACGCGCGTTTGATCGAGAGCTGGCGGCGCGCGATGCGGTTCTTGAGAAACATCAGCGGCAGATGCATGCCGATGTAGGCGGCGGCGATGCACATGCCGAGCTTGACCAGCGGCGGCTGGTTGAAATCGAGGATCACGAACAGATAGAGCGCGGCGAACATGGCGCTGGCCGCCGGCGTCACCATGCGGAAGAACAGGTACGTGACGTAGGGCGCCTGGCCGCGATAGCCGGCCTGCACCAGCTTGAGCCGCGCCTCTTCCTGGCCGACCCATTTCTTCAAATTGAAACGGTCGACGACCGCCTGGATGGACTGCTTGGCCGAAGGCCGCAGATTGACCTTCTGCTGCGCCTGCGCCAGCCGCTCGCGCTCGCGCTGACGGATCTTCTCGCGCTCGAGCGCGACCGCCTTCATGCGCTTGCCGAGGGGATCGGCAAACACCAGCGGCATCGCCAGCGTCAATACGGTGGCGACCGCGGCGACGGCTGCGAACAGCATCGTCAGCGTCTTAGTGTTGAGCGATTCGATCAGAAACTCGAGCATCGGGACCCTACTTCACCACGCGCGGAACGCTAGAAATCGAAGTTGATCATCTTCTTCATCACCATCACGCCCAGCGACATCCAGACGACGGACGCGGCCAACATCACGCGGCCAAGCGGTTCGGTCCACAACAGCGAGATGTATTGCGGGCTGGTGACATAGACGAGTATCATCACCGCGATCGGTAGCGCGCCGATGATCGCGGCCGAGGCCTTCGCTTCCTGCGACATGGCCTGGATCTTGGCCTTCATTTTCTTGCGGTCGCGTAGTACGCGCGACAGGTTGCCGAGCGCTTCGGCGAGGTTGCCGCCGGCCCGCTGCTGGATCGAGACGACGATGCCGAAGAAATTGGCCTCCGGCACCGGCATGTGCTCGTACAGTCTGGCGCAGGCTTCGCCCAACGGCATGCCGATGGCCTGGGTTTCGACGATGGTGCGGAATTCGGATTTCACCGGCTCCGACGCTTCGATGGTGATCATCTTCAGGCAGTCGAGCAGCGGCAGGCCCGCCTTGACGCCGCGCACGATAACGTCGACCGCGTCCGGAAAGGCCGCGAGGAATTTCCCCTCGCGCCGCTTCTTCATATAGGACAGCATCCAGCGCGGTAGGCCGAACGCGCCGGCGAGCGCCATCAGCCCGGGGACGATGAGGCCGCCGCTGGCGAGAAGGCCGATCACGGCAAAGCCGATGCCGAGCGCGGCCGAGATCATGATAAACTGCCGCTTCGACCAGGACAGCCCGGCCTGCGAGATGCGCACCAGGAGCGGGACGTGCTTGCTCTTCTTGTGGCGCTCTTCGAATTCCTTCAGCGTGTTTTCGATGACGTCGCGCCGCGATTTCTGCTGGCCGCGCGTGACGCGCGCCGCCGGCTCCGCTTTGGCGACGTTGGCCATGCGCTGCTCGGCTTTGCGCTCGCCGGACAACAGCGGGTAGACGAATACCCAGACGACGCCGCCAACCGCGACCGATGCCAGGAAGAAGAGGGCGATGGGTTCCATGTTGCCCCCGCGCTAGGCCCGCGTCGCGTTGCTGACCGCTTCCGCAGCGTCGAGCGCGCTGGCGAGGCGTTTCTCTTCGCCGTAGTAGCGGGCGCGATCCCAGAACCGCGGCCGGCCGATGCCGGTTGAGCGATGGCGGCCGAGAATATTGCCGTTTGCGTCTTCGCCGGTCATGTCGAACACGAACAGGTCCTGGGTGATGATGACATCGCCTTCCATCCCCATTACTTCGGTGATGTGGGTGATCTTGCGCGAGCCGTCGCGCAGGCGGGCGGCCTGGATCACCACGTCGACCGAGGCGGTGATCATCTCGCGAATCGTGCGCGAGGGCAGCGAGAAGCCGCCCATGGTGATCATCGATTCGAGACGCGACAGCGCCTCGCGCGGGTTGTTGGCGTGCAGGGTGCCCATCGAGCCGTCATGACCGGTGTTCATGGCCTGCAGCAGGTCGAAGGCCTCGGGTCCGCGCACTTCGCCGACGATGATGCGTTCAGGGCGCATACGCAGGCAGTTGCGTACCAGGTCGCGCATGGTGACCTGGCCTTCACCCTCGAGGTTGGGCGGCCGCGTTTCCAGACGCACCACGTGCGGCTGCTGCAGTTGCAATTCGGCGGCGTCTTCGCAGGTGATGATGCGCTCGTCGTTGTCGATGAATTGGGTCAGGCAGTTGAGCAGCGTCGTCTTGCCCGAGCCGGTGCCGCCGGAGACAAGCGTGTTCACCCGGCTGCGGCCGATGATGCGCAGGATCTCCGCGCCCTGCTCGGTGATGGTGCCGAAGCGAACCAACTGGTCGAGCGTCAGCTTGTCCTTTTTGAATTTGCGGATGGTGAGCGCCGGGCCGTCGATCGCCAGCGGCGGCACGATGGCGTTGACGCGGCTGCCGTCCGGCAAGCGTGCATCGCAGATCGGCGAGCTTTCGTCGACGCGGCGGCCGATCTGACTGACGATGCGCTGGCAGATGTTCAGGAGCTGTTGGTTGTCGCGGAAGCGGATGCCGGTCCTTTGGATCTTGCCCTTGACTTCAATGTAGACCGTGCCGGAGCCGTTCACCATGATGTCGGCGATATCATCTCGCGCGAGCAGCGGTTCCAGCGGACCGAAACCGAGGACGTCATTGCAGATATCGTCGAGCAGGTCTT
>DATJVE010000014.1:0-3226 GCA_035501975.1 Pseudolabrys sp. | reverse complement strand
ACGACGGCCGCGGCCAGCGGATGCTCGCTGCCGCGTTCGGCGCTGGCGGCCAAGCGCAGCACCTGTGTGTCGCCGAATCCGGCTTGCGCGACGATCGCGACCAATTTCGGTTTGCCTTCCGTCAGCGTGCCGGTCTTGTCGATGACCAGCGTGTCGACGCTTTCCATGCGCTCCAGCGCTTCCGCGGTCTTGATCAGCACGCCTTCCTGGGCGCCGCGGCCGACGCCGACCATGATCGACATCGGGGTCGCAAGGCCGAGCGCGCAGGGGCAGGCGATGATCAGCACGCTGACGGCGGCGACGAGGCCAAAGGCAAAGCGCGGCTCGGGGCCGAAGGCCGCCCAGGCGGCGAAGGCAAGAACTGCGACGGCGATCACCGTCGGCACGAACCAGGAGGCGACGCGGTCGGCAAGCCGCTGGATCGGCGCACGGCTGCGCTGCGCGGTCGCCACCATCTGCACGATCTGCGCCAGCAGCGTGTCGCGGCCGATCTTGTCGGCGCGCATGACGAAGCTGCCGCTCTTGTTGATGGTGCCGCCGATCACGCGCGCGTCCTTGTCCTTGGAGACCGGCATGGATTCGCCGGTGACCATCGACTCGTCGACCGCGGAATGGCCTTCGAGCACGACGCCGTCGACCGGCACCTTGTCGCCGGGGCGCACGCGCAATTTATCGCCGACCGCGACGGCATCGAGCGTGACCTCCTCGTCGCTACCGTCATCCTTGACGCGGCGCGCCATCTTCGGCGCCAGGTCGAGCAGCGCCTTGATCGCGCCCGAGGTGGCTTCGCGGGCGCGCAGTTCGAGCACCTGGCCGACCAGCACCAGCACGGTGATCATGCTGGCGGCTTCGAAATAGACCGCCGGCGCGCCGTGGCCGCGGAAGGCCACGGGGAAAATGCCCGGGGCGAAGGTGGCGACGAGGCTGTAGACGTAGGCGACGCCGACGCCCATGCCGATCAGCGTGAACATGTTGAGGTTGCGCGTGAGCAGCGACTGCCAACCGCGCACGAAGAACGGCCAGCCCGCCCACAGCACCACGGGCGTGGCGAGCGCAAATTGCACATAGTTCGAGATGGCGGGCGCGAGCCAGTGCAGGCCGAAATGCCCGCCCATTTCCAACACGAACACCGGCAGCGTCAGCACGAGGCCGATCCAGAACCGGCGCGTCATGTCGGCGAGCTCGGGATTGGGGCCGGTGTCGGCGGTGGGCATTTCCGGCTCCAATGCCATGCCGCAGATCGGGCAGGAGCCGGGGCCTTGCTGCCGGATCTCCGGGTGCATCGGGCAGGTGTAGATGGCGCCTTCGATCACCGGTGCGGGTTCGCGCGGCCCGAGATATTTCTGCGGATCGGCGATGAACTTGCTGCGGCAGCCGGCGCAGCAGAAATGATAGGTCTTGCCCTGGTAGTCGGCGTGCGGCTTGCCGGCGTTGGGATCGACCGTCATGCCGCACACCGGATCGATGACGCCGCCTTCGCTCGGGGCCGCGGGGTGGTGATGATGATGCTCGGTGCTCGTGTCCATGGCGCGCAACGTCCGCTTCGGCTCGGGTAGTATCCGGCGGCTCTTGCCACCGATACCCCTGGGGGGTATATACGCGGCATGCATAAGCACGGCAAGACGGCAAACAAGGCGGCAACGTTGAAGCGGCTCAACCGCATCGAAGGCCAGGTGCGTGGGCTCGCCCGCATGGTCGAGGACGAACGTTATTGCATCGATATCGTCACCCAGATCGCCGCGGTGCGCGCGGCGCTGCGCCGTGTCGAAGAAGAAATCCTGCGCGACCACGTCGCGCATTGCGTCGAGCACGCCATCACCTCGGGCGACAAGGCCGACCAGCGGCGCAAGGTCAAGGAACTGATGGACGTGATGGGCCGAGCGGGGCGGTGATACTCTGTAGGATGGGTCGAGCGTAGCGAAACCCATCAACCCGGTCGTCCGCGCGTTAGGCTGCTGATGGGTTTCGGCTTTGCCTCAACCCATCCTACGGGTCACGCGAATTTTTCTCTTGCCAATTTTGCTCCCGCGCCGAGCGCGCGGAGCTTGGCCTCGGCGATGTCGCGCCGCATCGGCGCCATGCCGCAATTCGTGCAGGCGACGACGCGCTCCTTTGGCACGAACTGCAAAACGTCGCGGATGACATTGGCGACTTGTTCGGGCGCCTCCACCGCGTCGGTCGCCACGTCGATGACGCCGACCAGCACATCCTTGCCGTCGAGCAGCGACAGCAATTTCAGCGGCACGCGCGAATTGATCGCCTCGAGCGAGACCTGCTGGATGCGGCTTTTGGCCAGCGCCGGAAAAATCTTTTCGTACTGCGTCCACTCCGCGCCGAGCGCGTTCTTCCAGTCGATATTGGCCTTGATGCCGTAGCCGTAACAGATGTGCACCGCGGTCGTGCACTTGAGGCCGTCAATTGCGCGGTGAAGAGCGTCGACACCCCAGCCGGGTACTTCGTTCATGAACACGTTGAAGGCGGGCTCGTCGAACTGGATGACGTCGACGCCGTCGGCTTGAAGCGCGCGCGCCTCCTGGTTCAACAGATCGGCGAAGGCCATCGCCATTTTCACTTTGTCGCCGTAATGCGCGTCGGCGATAGTGTCGGAGATGGTCATCGGACCGGGCAAAGTCATCTTCAGCTTGCGGTTCGTATGCGCGCGGGCGTGGCGCGCCTCGGCCTGGTGCACGCGGCCCTTGAGCGAGAGCGTGCCCCGCACCACCGGCACCATGGCTTTGTAACGGTCGGCGCGGATGCCCATTTCGATCTTGTGCGCGAAGTCGATGCCGTCGACGAATTCGAGGAAGCCGTGCACGAAATGCTGGCGCGACATTTCGCCGTCGCCCACGATGTCGATGCCGGCGTCTTCCTGCAGCTTCACCGCCACTAGCGTGGCGTCGAGCTTGCCCTGCGCGAGGTCGTCGCCTGCAAGACGCCACTGCGGCCACAGTTTGTTCGGCTCGGCGAGCCAGGACGGTTTCGGCAGGCTGCCGGCGACGGTTGCGGGAAACAGCATCTCTCAGCTCGTGTGTTCGAACCGCTCGGGCGGCCGCCAACTATAGAGCCAATCGTAACGGCTGAGCAGCTTTTCTCCGCCCATCGCCCGCATCGACAGATTGCGGATGAGCGCCGGCGGGCCGCTCATCCCATAGATGCGGCCCTGATTGCGGGACGCCTGTTGGGCGCGGAAGGCGCGGTGCCAGCGCGCGCCCTCGTAGGCGCGCAG
>DATJVE010000013.1:0-5276 GCA_035501975.1 Pseudolabrys sp. | reverse complement strand
CGGCCAGTTCATCTACGCGGAGCCGGCCGGGCGCTTTGCCGGCTACGACGTGCCGCAGTTCTCAATCCATCGCGGCGACCTGCAGATGGTGCTGCTCGAGGCTTTTCTCGCGCGCGCCGGCCGCGACAAGGTCATCCTTGGCCACAAGTGCACGCGCGTCGACTGCGACGGCGACGAGGCGGTCGCCTATTTCGAAGATGTGAACGGAAAGCCGCTGCCGCCGCAGCGCGGCACGGCGGCGGTGAGTTCCGAGGGCATCCATTCCGTGCTGCGCAAGCAGCTTTATCCGAACGAAGGCCCGCCGAAATATTCCGGCATCAACATGTGGCGCGGCGTCACGCGCTGGCAGCCGATCATGTCGGGCGCCAGCATGATCCGCGTCGGCTGGCACCATCCGGCCAAGCTCTTGATCTATCCGATCCGCAACGACATCGATGCGCAAGGCCGCCAACTGGTGAACTGGGTTTGCGACATCGAGACGCCCCAGCACTTGGCCAACGACTGGAACCGGCCGGGCAAGCTCGAGGACTTCCTCCCCGCCATGGCCGACTGGCATTTCGACTGGCTCGACGTGCCGCAGTTCATCCGCGCCGCCGACGCCATCCTGGAATATCCGATGGTCGATAAGGATCCGCTGCCGCGCTGGAGCTTCGGCCGGCTCACGCTGCTCGGCGACGCGGCGCATCCGATGTATCCGCGCGGCGCCAACGGCGCGGCGCAGGCGATCCTCGACTGCCGCGCGCTTGCCGACGCCCTCAAGAACGAAGCCGATCCGGTCGCCGCGCTCAAGGCCTATGAGGACAAGCGCCTGCCGGCGACCAGCGAAGTCGTGCTGGCCAACCGCAAGGCGCCGCCCGACGCGATTCTGCAGGAGGTCTACCGGCGCACCGGCGATAAGCCGTTCAAGAACATCGACGATGTCATCAGCCGCGCGGAACTTGTCGCTTTATCGGAGAGTTACAAGCGGGTCGCGGGCTACGACAAAGAGCGGCTAAAGTTGAGGGGCTGATCGCCACAAAATGATACGACCACGAAAACGAGAAGGTGCGCGTACATCCGGCGTCACCCGCTGAATTTCGTGGCCGCTTGATGATGATGGAGCCTTATGGCTCGACATCATCGTCCGAACGCATATGGGTACTTATAAGTTCCTCCGCAAGGGTTCGGCGCAATCATGAGCAAGACCGCCGGCTACGCCGGCATCGCCAAGACGCTGCATTGGCTGATCTTGGCGCTGCTGATCGTGCAATTCATCGTCGCCTGGACCATGCCGGAAATCCGCCGCGATACAAAGCCGGACACGCTGATCAACCTGCACCTGTCGATTGGCGTGCTGGTCCTGGCGGTCGCCATCGTCCGTCTGGCGTGGCGGGCGACCCATGGCGAGCCGGCGCCGCTCGACGGCGTGCCGCCCTGGCAGGTGCAGTCCGCCCGCCTGGTCCATTGGCTGCTTTATCTGCTGCTGTTCGTTGTGCCGATCCTCGGCTGGATCAACGCGTCCTGGCGCGGCTTTCCGGTCGTCATGGTCGGGGTCGAGCTGCCGAAGCTGATCGGCACCCGGGCCGCCGGCTGGGGCTGGACCGGCGACGTGCACAGCATCCTCGCCGAATACGTGCTGCTGGTGCTGGTCGGCCTGCACGTGGCCGCCGCGTTCTATCATTACTTCATCCGCCGCGACGGCGTGTTGCAGCGGATGCTGCCGGGCGCATGATCCCGAAAAGTGAGAACCGGTTTTCGGATAAGATCATGCACGTAAAAACTATTCGTACCTGAGCGCTTCGATCGGATCGAGACGCGCGGCTTTGCGCGCCGGATAGTAGCCGAAGAAAATCCCCACCGCCGCCGAGAACAGGAACCCGCCGGCGATCGCCGCCGCCGAGATCGGCGCCGCCCAGCCGGCGATCAACGAGATGGCGAGCGAGAAGGCCGCGCCGGTGATGATGCCGGCGACGCCGCCGCTCACGCTCAGGAACACCGCCTCGGCGAGGAATTGCAGCAGCACGTGCAGCCGCCGCGCGCCGATGGCCATGCGCAGGCCGATCTCGCGCGTGCGCTCGGTGACCGACACCAGCAGAATGTTCATGATGCCGATGCCGCCGACCACCAGCGAGATCGAGGCGACGGCGGCGAGCAGCAACGCCATGATGCGGCTCGAGCTCTCGGCCGTCTCGGCGATCTGACTGAGATTGCGCACGGAGAAATCGTTGTCGTCGCCGGGCTTGATGCGGTGGCGGCGCTTGAGGATGTCGGTGATCTGCAGGATCGCCGGTTGCACGTCGGCCGAATTGGCGGCTTGCACGAAGATCTGGTTGACATAGCCGGTCAAATGCGGCGTCAGGCCGTAAGGGTTGGGTGGGGTCGGGTAGTTCCAGTTGAGCGGCACCTGCTGCTGGCTCGGCGCGGCGACGCCCAGCACCTTGCGCTCCGCGGTGGTGAACGGGATCATCACCAGGTCGTCCTGATCGGTGCCGAACGGCGTTTGCCCCTTGGAGGCGAGCACACCGATCACCCGCATCGGCACGCTTTTGACCTGGATCAGCGCGCCGATCGGATCTTGCGCGTCGCCGAATAGCTGCGTCGCCACCGTCTTGCCGATCACCACGACCAGCGCGGCCGCGGCATCGTCGTCGGGGGTGATCTCCTGTCCGTCGGCGATGCGCCAATTCGTCATCGGCGGATAATTAGGGCTGATGCCTTGGATTTGCGTGGTCCAGTTCTGATTGCCGTACTGAATTTGGCCGGACTGGCGGATCAGATAGCTGACTTCGGTCGCCGCTGTGCTCTCGCGCCGGATCGCCTGCGCGTCCGTGGTGGTCACCGTCGAGGCGCTGCCGAAGCCGCCGCGCATGCCGCCCATGGTCCGCGCGCCCGGCAGCACCACCACCAGATTGGTGCCCAGGCTCTCGATCTGCTTGCGCACCGCCTCGTTGGCGCCCTGGCCGACCGCGACCATGGCGATCAGCGCGGCGACGCCGATGAAGACGCCGAGCATGGTCAGCGCCGAGCGCATCATGTTGCGCCAGAGCGCCTGGACCGCCGCCGCCATGATCATCCGCGCGAAGGCCCAGACCGCATGCGGACGCAACGCGAGGACCGGCGCGGTCCGCGGCGCCGGCGCGGCCGGCTCGCCTTGCGCCTTGTCGATGGTGATGTGCTTGGGGTTGCGTAGGTCGGAGACGATTTCGCCGTCGCGCATGGTCAGCGTGCGGTCGGCGTAGGCGGCGATGTCGGCCTCGTGGGTGACGACGATGATGGTGACGCCTTGCTCGCGGTTGAGCCGCGTCAGCGTTTGCATGATCTCGTGCGAGGTGCGGGTATCGAGATTGCCGGTCGGCTCGTCGGCCAAGAGCAGCCCGGGCGCATTGATCAGCGCGCGCGCGATGGCGACCCGCTGCTGCTGGCCGCCCGACAGCTGGCCGGGCGTGTTGCGCTCGCGGTCGGCGAGGCCGAGCAGCTTGAGCGCCGCGCGCGCCCGGGTGATGCGCGAGGGCGCGTTGGCGGGACCCGAGGCGGCATAGAACAGCGGCAGCGCCACGTTCTCGATTGCCGAGGTGCGCGCCAGCAGGTTGAAGCTCTGGAACACGAAACCGAGCCGCTCGCTGCGCAGCCGCGCCCGCTCGGGCTCGCTCAAGGCCGCGACGTCGGTGCCCTCGAAAAAATAACGGCCGCGGCTCGGCCGGTCGAGGCAGCCGAGCACGGCCATCAGCGTCGACTTGCCGGAGCCGGACGAGCCCATGATGGCGACGAATTCGCCGGCCTCGACGTCAAGGCTGACATCGCGCAGCGCCTGCACGTCGACGTCGCCGACGTGATAGGTGCGCGCGACGTGCTCGAGCCTGATGATCGGTTCTGCCATGGCCGATCCTCCGGTCGCCGCGTCAGAGCCGCAGCCGCGGCGCCGATGTCGTCTTACTGGCGTCGCGTTGTTCGGTGGTGATGACTTGATCGCCCGCCTGCAGGTCGCCTTTGACGATCTCGGTGAAGGTGTCGTCGTCGAGACCCGTGGTCACTGGAACCCTGACCGGCTTGCCGTCGCGCAGCACCCAGACCCGCCCCTGATCGCCGTCATTGGCCCGGCGGTTGGCGCCGCGCTGAACCCCCGCCGGCGCATAGCGCAAGGCCTGGCTCGGCACGCGCAGCACGTCGCTGCGCTGGTCGACAATGATGCGGGTCGCCGCCGTCATCCCGGGCATGAGCGCAAGATCGGCGTTGTCGACGCTGACCACGACGTCGTAGGTCACCACGTTCTGTACCGTCTGCGGCGATTGCCGCACTTGGCTGACCGCGCCCTGGAAGGTGCGCTTGGGGAAGGCGTCGACGGTGAACAGAGCCTTGTTGGCCTCCTTGATGCCGCCGATGTCGCTTTCGCTGACATTGGTGTCGACCTGCATCTTGGTGAGGTCGGTGGCGATCAGGAACAAAGTCGGCGTCTGGAAGCTCGCCGCCACCGTCTGTCCCATCGTCACGTTGCGCGAGACCACGGTGCCGTCCACCGGCGAGATGATGTCGGTATAGTCGAGATTGACCTGCGCGGTGGCGAGCTGCGCTTCGCGTTGCGCGATGGTGGCTTCGTCGACGCCGATCTGCGCGACCGCCTGGTCGAGCGTGCTCTTGGCGTTGTCGAAGGCATCCTTGGACACGGCATTGGTCTGCACCAGCCGCGCATTGCGGTCGTAGGTGAGCTGCGCATAGGCGAGCGTCGCCTTGTCCTTTTCGATCTGCGCCTTCGCCTCGGCGAGGTTCGCCTTGTTCTGGTCGACCACGGTCTGATAGGGGCGCGGATCGATCTTGGCGCAGACCTGGCCGCGCGTGACTTTCGTGTTGTAATCGCAGGCCAGGTCCTGGATGACGCCGGAGACGTAGCTGCCGACGATGATGGTGAGCACCGGATTGACCGTGCCGGTGGCGGTGACCATGCGCGTCACCGCGCCGCGCGTGACCGCCGCGGTCGTGTAGTGTACCGGCGTCTCGGCGCTGACGAACCACCAGACGCCGCCGACGGCGGCGGCCAGCGCGATCGACAACAGCCCGGCGATCCACCAAACCTTTCGCGACCGCGGATGCGGCGCCTCGGCTTTGACCGGGGCCGGTGTTGCTGCCTGGACGAGCGCCACGGGCGTTGCCGGCTCTAGTCTTGTCGTCTCCACACCGACGGGCTTGTTCATGCTTTCGAACTCTGCTTTGCGCGTCCCAGCCTCGCGCCACGCTAGCGCGATGGCGCGGCGTGTCGTTGACCCGCGTCAAAACCCGGCAAATTCACGAGAATCAGGAGAAAT
>DATJVE010000012.1:0-26155 GCA_035501975.1 Pseudolabrys sp. | reverse complement strand
CGTAGCATTCGTAGGGCTGCGCCTTGCGCAGGTCCCAGGCGGCGCCCGAGCCGCGCACCATCACGCCGGAGAAGGCCCTAGCCCACGCCTCCTCCAAGGAGATCACGCCGATATCGACCAGGCGCTGCTTGAAGATGCGGTTGTCGGTGAGCAACGCATCGAGATCATCAACGCACTTGGGGAACGTATCGCAGTAGGCCTCGATATCGTCGATCAGCTTCGGCGGCAGATCCTGATGCACGCCGCCGACGCGGAAATAGGCCGCGTGCAGGCGGGCGCCGGAGGCGCGTTCGTAGAACGCCATCATCTTTTCGCGCTCTTCGAAGGCCCACAGCGGCGGCGTGAGCGCGCCGACGTCGAGGGCGTGCGTGGTGATGTTGAGCAGATGCGACAGCAGCCGGCCGATCTCGCAGTAGAGCACGCGGATCAACTGGCCGCGCCGCGGCACCGCGATGCCGAGCAGCTTTTCCGTCGCCAGACAAAAAGCGTGCTCCTGATTCATCGGCGCGACGTAATCGAGCCGGTCGAAATAGGGCACCGCCTGCATGTAGGTCTTGTATTCGATCAGCTTTTCGGTGCCGCGGTGCAAGAGCCCGATATGCGGATCGCAGCGCTCGACGATCTCGCCGTCGAGCTCGAGCACCATGCGCAACACGCCATGCGCGGCCGGATGCTGCGGGCCGAAATTGATGAGGAAGTTGCGCGCCGAGGAAGTTTCAGCCATTACGAACCCTTGCCTTCGCTCTTCGCCTTCTCGTCGCCCGGCAGCACGTAGTCGGTGCCTTCCCAGGGCGAGAGGAAATCGAACGTGCGGAATTCCTGCGCCAGCCGCACCTTGTCGTAGACCACGCGCTTCTGCTCGTCGTCGTAGCGCACCTCGACATAACCGGTGAGCGGGAAATCCTTGCGCAGCGGGTGACCTTCGAAGCCGTAGTCGGTGAGGATGCGCCGCAGGTCCGGGTGGCCGGAGAACAGTACGCCGTAAAGATCGAAGGTCTCGCGTTCGTACCAATCGGCGCCGGCATAGACGTCGACGGCCGAGGGCACCGGCGTCACCTCGTCGGTCGGCGCCTTGACGCGGATGCGTTGGTTGAGCCGCGGCGACAGCAGATGGTAGACGACGTCGAACCGCTGCTCGCGGCTCGGCCAATCGACGGCGGTGATGTCGATGATGCTGACGAACTGGCACGCCGCGTCGTCGCGCAGAAAAGTCAGCACCTTGACGATGTCGGCGGCTTTCGCCGTGACGTTGAGTTCGCCGTAGGCGACCTCGTAGCCGGTGACCGACTCGGCCAACGCGTTTTTGATCGTTGCCCCAAGTCTGTCGAGCATTTCGTCCATGCGAAGACCCCGCTCAACGTTCGATCGTGCCGGTGCGGCGGATCTTCTTCTGCAGCAGCATGACGCCGTACAGCAGCGCCTCGGCGGTCGGCGGACATCCGGGCACGTAGATGTCGACCGGCACCACGCGGTCGCAGCCGCGCACCACCGAGTAGGAATAATGATAGTAGCCGCCGCCGTTGGCGCAGGATCCCATCGAGATGACGTAGCGCGGCTCCGGCATCTGGTCGTAGACCTTGCGCATGGCCGGCGCCATCTTGTTGGTGAGCGTGCCGGCGACGATCATCACGTCGGATTGGCGGGGCGAGGCGCGTGGCGCAAAACCGAAACGCTCGCAGTCGTAGCGCGCCATCGCCATCTGCATCATCTCGACGGCGCAGCAGGCGAGACCGAAGGTCATCCACATCAGCGAGCCGGTGCGCGCCCAGGTGATCAGGTCGTCGACGGCGGCGACGAGGAAGCCTTTGTCGGCGAGTTCGTTGTTGACGCCGACGAAGAACTGATCGTCGGCGCCGACCGGCTTGCCGGTCTTCGGGTCCAGAATGCCTTTCGGTGCGGGTGCGACGAGCGTCATGGAATCAATCCCATTCCAGCGCCCCCTTCTTCCACTCATATATGAAGCCGACGGTGAGGACGCCAAGGAAAACCATCATCGTCCAGAAGCCGTAGGCGCCGACTTTGTGGAACACCACTGCCCAGGGGAACAGGAAGGTGACCTCGAGGTCGAAGATGATGAAAAGGATGGCGACGAGATAGAAGCGCACGTCGAACTTCATGCGCGCGTCGTCGAAGGCGTTGAAGCCGCATTCGTAGGCGGAGAGCTTTTCCGGATCGGGCTGCTTGTAGGCGACGATGAACGGCGCGATCAGCAGCACCAGCCCGATCACGAGCGAGACCGCGACAAAAATGACCAGCGGAAGGTAATCCAGCAGCAATGCGCTCATGGCGACCTCACCGTGCAGCCCCCGAGCCCCGTGCCCGGAATTCGCCCGCCCGGACTGCTTGGCGGCTCGGACCGGCGCCGCAATCCCGCGCAAAAAGCCGCTTCCGAGCTTGGAAGAGCTTGAACGACGGAAGCGGCTGTGACTTAGCGCAGCGCACAAACAGGTGCAAGACAACATTGCCAAAACATCCACGAACACACGCACTTTAGGGCGGTATCCGCGTCTCGATGCGGTTGACAGGCCAGTTCGCCGCCATCGATATTCGCCGTCGGGCGACGCGAAGCGCAAAGACCGGGAACACACGCATGACACTTATGCGACATTTCGCAGCTCTTCTCGTCCTGGCGAGCGCCGTCACTATCGGGGCACCGTTGAGCAAAGCCGACGACTACCCGGCGCGGCCCGTTCGAATCATTGTGCCCTTCGGAGCCGGCGGACCGACCGACGTCTACACCCGCGCCATCGCCGAGGAACTGCGCAAGTCGCTGCATCAGACCTTCGTGATGGAGAACAAGCCGGGCGCCGGCACCACCATTGGAACCGACTACGTCGCCAAGGCCGCGCCCGATGGCTACACGCTGCTGATGGTGTCGGGCACGCAGACCGTCAACGAGACGCTCTACAGCAAAAAGCCCTACCACCTGATGCACGATCTTGTTCCGATCGCGCCGCTGATCGACAGCGACCTGGTGCTGGTGGTTCATCCGTCGGTGCCCGCGAAAAATCTGCAGGAACTTTTGGCGCTCGCGCGCGCCAAGCCCGGCACGCTCAATTTCGGCTCATCGGGTCCGGGATCGAACTATCACATGGCCGCCGAGTTGTTAAAGCACCTCACCGGGGTCAACATCGTGCACGTGCCCTACAAGGGCTCCACCGGCATGCGCACCGATATCCTGAGCGGTCAGATCCAGATGCTGTTCGACAGCGTGCCGACCATGGCGCCGTTGATCAAGGCCGGCAAAGTGCGCGCACTCGGCACCAGCGGCGTCGTACGCTCGCCGATCCTGCCCGACGTGCCGACAATCGCGGAAGCGGGCGTGCCGGGATTCCAGGCGACGCTGTGGGTCGGCTTCATGGCGCCCGCCGGCACGCCGGCACCGATCGTCGAAAAGCTCAACGCCGAAATCACCAAGATCGTGTCGCGCCCCGACATCAAGGCGGCATGGGAGAAGCAAGGCGCCGAGCCGGTGACGATGACGCAGCCGCAGTTCAAGGCGTTCATGGACGCGCAGATCGCGAAATGGGCCGACGTGATCAAGGCCAACCACATCGCGCCGATCAACTAAGCGCGCTGTTCGCGGTCTTGCCGTTGACGCCGGACGCACAATCTATTGCGGCACGGAGCTGGCAACGCGTGAAGGAGCCATCATGCAACACCGCAAAGGCGACGGCCAAACGGCGCTGATTACCGGTGCGAGCAGCGGCATCGGTCTTGAACTTGCCCGCCATTTCGCCAGCGACGGTTACGATCTCGTTCTCGCCGCGCGCTCCGCAGACGCCTTGCGCAAGATCGCGGCCGATCTCACGCGCGACTTCAGCATTAAGGCGACGCCGATCGCCTGCGATCTTGCGCGCCCGAATGCCGGCGCCGAGCTCGCCCAGGCGATCCATGCGCGCGCAATCGAGATCGATGTTCTGGTCAACAATGCCGGCTATGGTGTCGCCCATGCCTTTGACAGCAGCGACGCGGCCGCGGAGCTCGGCATGATCGATCTGAATATCCGCGCGCTCGTCGAACTGACCCACATCCTGTGGCCGCGAATGCTCAAGAACAAACGCGGCGGCGTGCTCAATCTCGGTTCGACGGCCGGATTTCAACCGGGCCCCTTCATGGCGGTGTACTGCGCCTCCAAGGCCTTCGTGCTGTCGTTCACCGAGGCGCTGTGGGAAGAAGCCCGCGATACCGGGGTACACGTCAGTTGCCTGTGTCCTGGCATCACCGCGACCGGTTTCCACAAACGCGCCGGCACCGACAAGCTGCCGCTGCTGCGCGGACGCGTGATGCCGGCGGCGACCGTCGCGCGCCTGGGCTATCGCGCGTTTCAGGCCAATCGCCGCGTGGAGATCACCGGATTCTGGAATGCCATCATGGCCAATGCGGTGCGATTCATCCCGCGCACATCCGTGCTTCGCGTCGCACGCCGCCTGATGCACGTCTGATGCATAGCTGCCGCGGAATTTGGGACTCCCTCCTTCGGCGCCGCGACAATTGCGGCTATGATCGCGCGCGAAACGGCCTTTCCTCCAAACGTAACAGGGTGACCGATGATGAATGAAATGACCCAGCCGATCACCGGCACCGAGCATTGGACCAGCAAAGACGGCGGCGTGAAGCTGTTCCTATGGAACAAGTGCGCGGGCGATCCGGCAAAAAGCATCGGCACGATTTTATTCGTGCATGGCTCGTCGATGGCCTCGCAGCCGACATTCGACCTGCAGGTGCCTGGGCGCCCCGATTCCTCGGCGATGGATCACTTCGCGCGGCGCGGCTACGACTGCTGGTCGGTCGACATGGAAGGCTACGGCCGCTCGACCAAGGATCGCGACAACAACTCGCCGATCTCGCAGGGCGCCGACGACTGCCATGCCGCCGCGCTTTATATCCAGAAGCTGCGCGGCAAGCGTCCACTGCTGGTCTACGGGATTTCCTCCGGCGCATTGCGCGCGGCGATGTTCGCCGAGCGGCATGCGGAGATGGTGGCGCGCTTGGCGCTTGACGCCATGGTGTGGACCGGCGAAGGCTCCCCCACCCTCGAGCAGCGGCGCAAGAGGCTGCCCGAGTTCATCGCCATGAACCGCCGGCCGATCGACAAGGCCTTCATCCATTCGATCTTCGACCGCGATCATCCCGGCACGGCGGAAGAGAAGGTGATCGACGCCTTCGCCGACGCGGTAACCGCGCTAGACGATTCGGTGCCGACCGGCACTTACGTCGACATGTGCTCGCAGCTGCCCGTGGTCGACCCGCATAAGATCACCGTGCCGACGCTGATCATGCGCGGGCAATGGGACGGCATCGCCTCGATGGAGGACCTGCTCGCCTTCTTCGCCAAGCTGCCCAATCCCGACAAGCAGTTCTCGGTCATGGCCGGCATCTCGCACGCCAGCTTCCAGCAGAAGAATTACATGGGGGTCTATCACATCCTGGCGCAGTTCTTCGCGCAGCCGGCGCCGGTGTATAAGGGCTAACTGTCTGAATTCCGGGTCCGCCGCTTCGCGACGTCCCGGAATGACCGAGAAAAATCAAACTCCAAGCTGATCCGCCAAGTCGGCCAAATCCTTCGCCGCGTAACCGACCTTGACCTTCGGCTCAGCCTCGCCGGTATTCGGCCCGTATTCGTTGGCGCGCGCCGTGTGCGCGGTGCGCAGTCCGAGCGCGGCGGCGGCGGCGAGATCGTTGGAGTGGGCGGCGACCATCAGGCAATCGGCGGGCGCAACATCGAACGCCGCGCACGCCGCGAGATAAACGACCGGCTTCGGTTTGAAGTCACCGGCGATCTCCGAGCCGAGGATGGCGTCCCACGGCAGCGTATTGCGGCGCGCGAGATCGACCATCAGCGAGATGTTGCCGTTCGAGACCGGCGCCAGCCAGAACTTCTTTTTCAACCGCGCAAGTGCGGCGGGCACATCCGGCCAGGCATCGAGCCGGTGCCAGACCAGCGTCATGTTGTCGAGCACCTCCTCGGACAAGTTCTCCAGTCCGAAGCGCGGCAGCAGGCGCACGAGATTGCGCCGGTGCAGCACGTCGAGCTTGGCGAAGGGCGCCCGGCCGGAGCGCACCTCTTCCATGCCCGGCTGATATTCGCCCCGCCAGGCGTCGGCGAAGGCCAGCCAGTCGAGGGTGTAGCCAAGCTCCCCCAGGATTTTTTCACTCTCCCGGGCGACCGACGTGCGCCAGTCGACGAGGGTGCCGAACACGTCGAAGAACAAGGCTTTGGGGCCGATCTTCGGGGCTTCTGCGAGCATGAAGGCAAGCCCCGAACGGCGCCCGGATGCGGCGCCAAGACCGGCGTTAAGTCATTGAAAAGATGGCGGGAGCGACGGGACTCGAACCCGCGGCCTCTGCCGTGACAGGGCAGCGCTCTAACCAACTGAGCTACGCCCCCGCGGGCGTGAGGCAGGAGTTAAAGGCGGCCCCACGCATAGTCAAGGTAAAGGCTGAAAATTGCGAAAAAGCCTTATTTCACGCTAAGAATTGATGGTCAGACCGCCCCCGAATCGTCTATGCGGGCAATTGTGTTTGGCGTTCGCCAAGCGCACGGATTCAAGAGGAGGGTCCTAAATATGGCAACGGTTCCTGGAAAAGCTCCGACACCGCCGACCGTCACGTTGAAACATCTCGCCGCCGCGCTCGCGGAATCGCACGAGATGTCGAAGAAGCAAGCGGAAGCGGTGCTCGGCGATTTCGTCGGCAACATCGTCAAGCACTTGAAGAAAGGCGAGCGCATCCGCATCGGCGGCCTCGGCATTCTCCAGGTGCGCAAGCGCGCCGCGCGCATGGGCCGCAATCCGGCCACCGGCGAGGCGATCCAGATCAAGGCGAGCAAGAAGGTCGCGTTCCGCGCCGCCAAAGAACTCAAAGAGTCCGTCTGAGCGTCTTCAGGCCGGATCCTCCGGAAACATTGCGGCAGGTCGGGAGCGACGAGCTCCCGGCCTGTTGTTTTGCGTTTGGAGGAGTTGCAATCAGAATGCGCCCTCTTCGCCCGATGAGCTACGACGGGCAACCTTCGCGATCTAGCTTGGCTTGCCAACCAAAGCGCAGAAGGCGCGAAGGCTGGTGGGCGGTGACGGACTCGAACCGCCGACATCCTGCGTGTAAAGCAGGCGCTCTACCAACTGAGCTAACCGCCCGGCCCTCGCCAATATAGACGTTCCGGCTCAAGGCATGAAACGAAAACGGCGCCTTGCGGCGCCGTTTCCAGTTTCGGTTTGCGATTGCGCTTAATGCGCGGTCAGTCCGGAGCCGTCCTCGTCGACCGCGGCCTCGCCGGCGGCGGGCGCGGCGACGAGCTTGGCGCTCGCCTCGCCCCACTCGATCGGCTCGGGCTTGCGCACCAGCGCGCGGGCGATGACCTCGTCCATGCGCGTGACCGGCACGATCTCCAGGCCCTTCTTGATCGAGTCGGAGATTTCCACCAGGTCCTTGGCGTTCTCCTCCGGGATCAGCACGGTCTTCATGCCGCCGCGCGAAGCCGCCAGCAGCTTCTCCTTCAAGCCGCCGATCGGCAGCACGCGGCCGCGCAGCGTGATCTCGCCGGTCATGGCGACGTCGCGGCGCACCGGAATGCCGGTCATCACCGAAACGATGGCGGTGACCATGGCGACGCCGGCCGAGGGTCCATCCTTGGGCGTCGCGCCTTCCGGCACGTGCACGTGGATGTCGCGCTTGTCGAACAAAGGCGGCTCGATGCCGAAGGCGACCGCCCGCGAGCGCACGTAGGACGCCGCCGCCGAGATCGACTCCTTCATCACGTCACGCAGGTTGCCGGTGACGGTCATCTTGCCCTTGCCCGGCATCATCACGCCTTCGATGGTGAGCAGTTCGCCACCGACATCGGTCCAGGCGAGCCCGGTGACCATGCCGACCAGGTCCTCCGCTTCGATCTCGCCGTAGCGATATTTCGGCACGCCGAGATAATCGCCGACGTTCGCCGCGGTGACGGCGATCGACTTCTTCTTCGACGTCATCAGCTCCTTGACCGCCTTGCGGATCAAGGTCGACAGCTCGCGTTCGAGGTTGCGCACGCCCGCTTCCCGCGTGTAACGGCGGATCAAGAGCTGCAGCGCCTCGTCGTCGATCGACCATTCCTTGTCGCTGAGGCCGTGCTTGGCGATCGCGTGCGGAATCAGATGCCGCCGCGCAATCTCGACCTTTTCATCCTCCGTGTAGCCGGCGATGCGGATGATCTCCATGCGGTCCATCAGCGGCGGCGGGATATTGAGCGTATTCGCCGTGGTGATGAACATCACGTTGGACAGATCGTAGTCGACCTCGAGATAGTGGTCGTTGAAGGTGTGGTTCTGCTCGGGGTCGAGCACCTCGAGCAGCGCCGACGACGGGTGGCCGCGGAAATCGGCGCCCATCTTGTCCACCTCGTCGAGCAGGAACAGCGGGTTCGAGGTCTTGGCCTTGCGCATCGACTGGATGATCTTGCCGGGCATCGAGCCGATGTACGTGCGCCGGTGACCGCGGATCTCCGCCTCGTCGCGCACGCCGCCGAGCGACACGCGCACGAACTCGCGGCCGGTCGCCTTGGCGATCGACTTGCCGAGCGAGGTCTTGCCCACGCCCGGAGGACCGACCAGGCACAGGATCGGCCCGGTCAGCTTGTTGGCGCGCTGCTGCACGGCAAGATACTCGACGATGCGCTCCTTGACCTTCTCCAGGCCAAAGTGGTCGGCATCGAGGATCTGCTCGGCGAGATTGAGATCTTTCTTGACCTTGCTCTTCTTATTCCACGGAATGCTCAGCAGCCAGTCGAGATAGTTGCGCACGACGGTGGCTTCCGCCGACATCGGCGACATCTGGCGCAGCTTCTTGAGCTCGTGCGTCGCCTTCTCGCGGGCTTCCTTGGAAAGCTTGGTCTTCTTGATCTTCTCTTCCAGTTCGGCGAGCTCGTCCTTGCCTTCCTCGTCGCCGAGCTCCTTCTGGATCGCCTTCATCTGCTCATTGAGGTAGTACTCGCGCTGCGTCTTCTCCATCTGCCGCTTGACGCGGGTACGGATGCGCTTTTCCACCTGCAGGACGGAGATCTCGCTCTCCATCAGCCCGAG
Source organism: Pseudolabrys sp. (assembly GCA_035501975.1). Lineage (GTDB taxonomy): Bacteria > Pseudomonadota > Alphaproteobacteria > Rhizobiales > Xanthobacteraceae > Pseudolabrys. Next base: position 17,096 of record DATJVE010000012.1, on the reverse strand, counting down.
CACCTTCTCCAGGCGCTGGGTGACGACCGGCGTCTCGAGGATTTCCTGCTTGTCGGGAATCTTGACTGCGAGATGCGAGGCCACGGTGTCGGCGAGCTTGGCGTAATCCTCGATCTGCTGGATCACGCCGACCACCTCGGGCGACACTTTCTTGTTGAGCTTCACATAATTTTCGAATTCGGTGACGACCGAACGCGCCATGGCTTCCGCCTCCACGCGTTCGCCCATGTCGTCGGCGAGCACGGTGGCGTCGGCTTCGTAATAGTCGCTGCGGTCGGTGTACTTGAGCACCTTCGCGCGCTCGGCGCCCTCGACCAGCACCTTGACGGTGCCGTCGGGCAACTTGAGCAGCTGCAGGACGCTCGCCAGCGTGCCGACCTCGTAGATCGAGTCGGTCGCCGGGTCGTCGTCGGAGGCGTTCTTCTGCGTCGCCAGCAGAATGAAGGTGTCGGAGCGCATCACTTCTTCCAGCGCCTTGATCGACTTTTCACGGCCGACAAAAAGCGGGACGATCATGTGCGGAAACACCACGATGTCGCGCAGCGGCAGAACGGGATAGGCCCGGGTTTCGCCGGGTTGCAGCTGAGGTCGTGGCTTGGTGGTCATGACGTGGTCCTTTTTGTTGTGCCCCTGTCCGTTGACCCGCTGATGCGGCGTCGCCAAACAGTGCCGGGAAGGATGGGCAAGGAGGCGTCAGGCGATCGGAGGGCCTAACGCGCCTCAGAGGAAGGGTACGAACCCTCACCCAGTCGGAAAACTACGATCTTTCGTACGCAACTTCGCTTCGAACGCTATACGTAGGATGACGGCCCAGGGTCCGCAAGTAAGGCCCGTTTTGACGTAAAAAACGGGACCCCAACACCCTCAGCACGCCACTAACGGCGCGATTCGACAAGCTGTTCCCTGCCCGCCATCGGGCGGCTCAGGCGCTGGCGCTGCCGGATTCGGCCGTCCGGTCGCTGCGGTCGGCGTAGATATAGAGTGGGCGGGCGGTCCCCTCGACGACCTCTTTCGAGATCACCACCTCCTCGACTCCCTCCAGGCTGGGGAGATCGAACATAGTGTCGAGCAGAATGCTCTCCATGATGGAGCGCAGGCCACGCGCGCCGGTCTTGCGCTCGATCGCCTTGCGGGCGATGGCGCCGAGCGCTTCCTCGGCCAAGGTCAGGTCGATCGACTCCATTTCGAACAGCCGCTGGTACTGTTTCACCAGGGCGTTCTTCGGCTGGGTGAGGATCAGCTTGAGCGAGGCCTCATCCAGGTCTTCGAGCGTCGCCACCACCGGCAGGCGGCCGACGAATTCCGGGATCAGCCCGTACTTGAGCAGGTCTTCCGGCTCGACCTGGCGGAAGATCTCGCCTTGTTTGCGGTCTTCCGGCGCAAGCACCTTGGCGCCGAAGCCGATCGAGGTCGAGCGGCCGCGCGCCGAGATGATCTTGTCGAGGCCGGAGAACGCGCCGCCGCAGACGAACAGGATGTTCGTCGTGTCCACCTGCAGGAATTCCTGCTGCGGATGCTTGCGGCCGCCCTGAGGAGGCACCGAAGCGATGGTGCCTTCCATGATCTTCAAGAGCGCCTGCTGCACGCCCTCGCCCGACACGTCGCGGGTGATCGACGGGTTGTCGGACTTGCGGGAAATCTTGTCGATTTCGTCGATATAGACGATGCCGCGCTGTGCCCGCTCGACATTGTAGTCGGCCGACTGCAGCAGCTTGAGGATGATGTTCTCCACGTCCTCGCCGACATAGCCGGCTTCGGTGAGCGTGGTGGCGTCCGCCATCGTGAAAGGCACGTCGAGGATGCGCGCCAGCGTCTGCGCCAGCAGCGTCTTGCCGGAGCCGGTCGGGCCGATCAGCAGGATGTTCGACTTCGCCAGCTCGACGTCGTTGTGCTTGGTCTGGTGGTTGAGCCGCTTGTAGTGATTGTGGACGGCGACCGAAAGCACCTTCTTGGCGTGATCCTGACCGATCACGTAGTCGTCGAGCACCTTGCGGATTTCCTTCGGCGTCGGGATGCCGTCGCGCGACTTGACCAGCGAGGACTTATTCTCCTCGCGGATGATGTCCATGCACAGTTCGACGCACTCGTCGCAGATGAAGACGGTCGGGCCGGCGATAAGCTTGCGCACCTCGTGCTGGCTCTTGCCGCAGAACGAGCAATAGAGGGTGTTCTTGGAATCGCTGCCGCCGACTTTGCTCATTCCCTTCTCCGTTACACGCTTCCTTACGCCTCGTCGTCAGCGCCGGCTTTGATCAGGCGCAATCCCACCGAACGAAGCAAGTTCCGCGCCGGATTTCCGGCCCGGCGGGCCTTTCAACCGGGGAGGCCCACATTCCCCACTTTCCGCACCATAAGCGAAGCATGCTAACGACGTGATAATCAAGAATCTATTAACGATAATGCGTCTTCAACACCCCCTGGCGAAAGTGGAACTTCCAGGGTCTGCCCGGCGGTAGCGGCAAACCGGGCGGGGGCCGATAGCGGGCAAATCAGGCGGGTTTGACCGGCAATTCCTCCGGCCGCCGCTCGATGACCTTGTCGACCAGACCGAAATCCTTGGCCGCCTCGGCCGTGAGAAAATAGTCACGCTCGAGCGCATCTTCGATCTTCTTCAGCGATTGGCCGGTATGCTTCACGTAGATCTCGTTGAGCCGCTTCTTCAGGTTCAGGATCTCCTGGGCATGCACCATGATGTCGGTCGCCTGGCCCTGAAAGCCGCCCGAGGGCTGATGCACCATGATGCGCGCATTGGGCAGCGCGAAGCGCATGTCCTTGGCGCCGGCGGCGAGCAGCAGCGAGCCCATGGACGCCGCCTGCCCGACGCAGAGCGTCGACACCGGCGGGCGCACGAACTGCATCGTGTCGTAGATCGCCATACCCGACGTCACCACCCCGCCAGGCGAGTTGATGTACATCGAGACTTCCTTCTTCGGATTTTCCGCCTCCAGGAACAGGAGCTGCGCCACCACGAGCGTGGCCACCCCGTCCTCGATCGGACCGGTGATGAAGATGATCCGCTCCTTGAGCAGCCGGGAATAGATATCGTAAGCGCGCTCGCCGCGGTTGGTCTGCTCGACCACCATGGGGACGAGATGCTGCATGTAAAAATCGACGGGATCTCTCATTTCGGCTCCTTCACGCGAATCATGGGGCTAGCTTAGCCCCGTGTCGCGTCCGGTGATCTATTTTCGAAATACGCCCGCCGCAAGGCAGGGCCTTAAGGATCACGCCACGGCCGCGTCGTCTTCCTTAAAGAGCTCCTCACGGCTGACCTTTTTGTCGGTCACGGTGGCAAGCTCAAGCAGGAAGTCGACGACCTTTTCCTCGTAGATCGGCGCGCGCAAGCCGGCGACCGCCTGCGGGTTCTGCCGGTAGTATTCCCAGACCCGCTGCTCCTGGCCGGGGAATTGCCGCACGTTCTCCATGATGGCGCGATTCAATTCGTCGTCGCTCACGGTGATCTTGTTCTTCTCACCGATCTCGGCCAGCACCAGACCAAGCCGCACCCGCCGCTCGGCGATGGCGCGGTATTCGGCCTTGGCTTTTTCCTCGGTGGTGTTCTCGTCGGCGAAGGTCTTCTTCTCGTTCTCCATCTCGCCGAGCACCGATTTCCACACGCGCTCGAACTCGTCCTCGACCAGCGACGGCGGCGGTTCGAATTTGTGCCGGGCGTCGAGTTCGTCGAGGAGCGCGCGCTTGATCTTCTGCCGCGACATCGCGACGTGCTCGCGCGCGATGCGGTCCTTGACCGCCTCGCGCAGCTTGGCGAGCGATTCAAGGCCGAGCGACTTGGCGAACTCGTCGTCCACCGTCACCGTGCCGGGCGTCTCGATCGACTTGGCGGTGACGACGAATTCGGCGTCTTTGCCGGCAAGATCGGCCTTCGGGTAGTGATCGGGGAATTTGACCTTCAGCGTGCGGGTTTCGCCGACGCCGATGCCGACCAGCTGGTCCTCGAAGCCGGGAATGAAGGTGTTCGAACCGATCAGCACCACGGAATCGTCGCCCGAGCCGCCCTCGAACGGCTTGCCGTCGATGGTGCCGGCAAAGGAGATGATCACGCGATCATCCTTCGCCGCCTTCGCGCCCTCGCCTTTGGCGCTGTAGGGCTTGTTCTGCTCGGTGATGCGCGCCACCGCCTCGTCCACCTCGGTGTCGGCCACGTCGCTGGTGAGCTTGGTGAGCTTGATGGTCTTGAAGTCGGCGAGCGTGATCGGCGGCACGATTTCGACCGCGATGGTGTAGTCGAGGTCGCTCTTGCCCGAGATCAGCTTCTCGATCGCCTCCTGCTCGGTCGGCAGCGTCACCTTCGGATCCGCGGCGAGCTTGAAACCGCGCTCGCTGACGATCTGGTTGTTGGCGTCGCGCACCGTCGCCTCGATCACTTCGGCCATGGCCGAACGCCCGTAGACGCGCCTGAGATGGGCAACCGGCACCTTGCCGGGACGGAAGCCGTTGATGCGCACCCGATCCTTCAGCTCTTGCAGGCGCGTATTGACCTTGGCGTCGAGCTCGGCGGCTGGAACGACCACCTTGAACTCGCGCTTGAGACCTTCGGACAGCGTTTCAGTAACTTGCATCGATCACACTTCTGTTCTTGGCCGCGCGTCGCGCCGGACCGCGTCGGGATGATGGGCGTTCGCGCGCGCCGCTTTGCTATGGACCCTCGGCGTGGTGCGGGCGGAGGGACTCGAACCCCCACGACTTTCGTCACGGGAACCTAAATCCCGCGCGTCTACCAATTCCGCCACGCCCGCAAAGGGCAATTTCAGGACGATCCTGGCGCCGCAATCCGGCAGGGCTTAACGCACCGCGGCCCGCAAGCGCAAGCCGTTCCGGCCGGCCTTTCGGGCGGCGGCTTATAGCACGGTAAAATCGCGCGGCAGCAAGAAAATGGGCCTCGCGTCCGGTTCGCTCAAGGGCCGCCGGGGTCGCCCTGGCCCAACTCGGCAAGCAGGCGCCGGTAAACGGCCGGCAACGCCTCCGGCAGGTCCTCGGCGACCAGGCCGGGGCCGAAGTCGTTGGCTGCCTCGCCATGCAGCCATACGGCGGCGCTGGCCGCGTCGAAGGCGGGCATGCCCTGGGCCAGCAGTCCGGCGATGATGCCGGCGAGAACATCGCCGGCCCCTGCGGTGGCGAGTGTCGGCGGGGCATTGTCGCCGATCGAGGCGCGGCCGTCGCGGGCGGCAACCACGGTGTCGGGGCCTTTGCAAAGCACGGTTGCCCCGCTCGACCGGGCCGCTAGGCGAGTTTTTTCAAGCTTGGCATGAACTTTATTATCTTCATGTATCACTTTAAATAACCTTGCGAATTCACCGTCATGCGGCGTTAGCACGGTGCCGCGGCCGGCGCGCTTGGCAATCAAGGCGGCCAGCCCCTCGGCGTCGCCGGCAAAGCTCATTAGCGCATCGGCATCGAGGACTGCCGCCGCTTCGCTCGCCAGCGCCGCCGCGACCTGCTCCCGCATCGGCGCTCCGACCCCGCCCCCGGGGCCGAGCACCACCGTGTTGCGCCGCGCGTCGGCGAGGAAGGCGGCCAGTTCGCCCGCCCCATCCACCGGCCGCACCATCACCGCCACGCTGCCTGCAGCATTGACGCCGAGCGCCTCGCGCGGACTGGCGATGGTTACGAGCCCCGCCCCCGCTCGCAAGGCGGCGCGCGCCGCGAGCCGCGCCGCGCCGGTGCTCGACAGTCCGCCCGACACCACCACCGCATGACCGCGCGAATATTTGTGCCCTTCGGCGCGCAGCCGCGGGAACGCGCGGCCCCAGAGCGCCGGCCGGTTGGCGAAGGCCATCGGCTTGATCGCATCGAGCACGCGCGCCGGGATGCCGATGTCCGCGACCTGGATCGCGCCGCAATGCAGCCGCCCGGGCAGCAGCATGTGGCCGGTCTTGCGGCGGAAGAAGGTCACCGTGTACGCCGCCTTGACGGCGACGCCCATGACCGCGCCGCTGGTGCCATTCACGCCGCTCGGCAGATCGACGGCGATGACCGGCGCAGACGCCGCATTCATCGCCTTGATCATCGTCCGCGGCAGACCTTCGACCTCGCGATCGAGCCCGGCGCCGAACAGGGCATCGATGACGATATCGCAATCGCCGAGCGAGGCGGGCGTCGCCGCAACCACTCGCCCGCTCCACCGCTGGGCGGCGAGCGCGGCATCGCCCTTCAGCCGCTCCTTGTCGCCGGCAAAGCTGACGCGGACGATGTAGCCGCGCTCGGCAAGGCACCGCGCGGCGACAAACCCATCGCCCCCGTTATTGCCGGGACCGGCGACGATCACGACGCGCCGGCCCGGCAGAGCGGTCGCCGCGTCGGCCACCGCGCGGCCGGCGTTCTCCATCAGGTCGATGCCGGGCGTGCCGCCGGCAACCGCGAGCCGATCGGCTTCCGTCATCTCGGCATTGGTCAGAAGTTCGATCATGGCCATCGAGAGTAGCGGCGAGCCGGAAGGCCGACAAATCGGCCATATTCGCTGCCTTGTTATATAGCGGCTGCGGCTGGCAAAAATTTTTGCAGGATGCTTAATTGCTGAGCACAGGCCGCCGCGGAGGCCGAGGAGTAGTCGGCTGCTGACGTCCTAACGTCTTGTGGGGGCGGGCGAATTCCGCTCTGGCCGGCTTGGCACGGGACCTGCTAACCGCTAGCGCGGCGCACCGCTGTTGGCGGCGGGCTGGGGGAAGGAAAGACAAGGGCAATGAAAAAAATCGAAGCCATCATCAAACCCTTCAAGCTTGACGAGGTGAAGGAGGCCCTTCAAGAGGTCGGGCTGCAAGGCATCACCGTGACCGAAGCTAAAGGCTTCGGGCGACAAAAGGGACATACCGAACTTTATCGCGGCGCCGAATATGTCGTGGATTTTCTCCCTAAAGTGAAAATCGAGATCGTGCTCGGCGACGATATGGTGGATAAGGCGATCGAAGCGATCCGGCGCGCCGCCCAGACCGGCCGGATCGGCGACGGCAAGATTTTCTTGTCCAATATCGAGGAAGCCATCCGGATCAGGACGGGCGAATCCGGTATCGACGCCATTTAGACCGCAGGGCAAGGTCCCGGCGGCCAAGCTCATGAAAAAGGGGGAATGGAGCCCAATGACGACCGCTAAAAATGTCATGAAGATGATCAAGGACAACGACGTCAAATACGTCGATTTCCGGTTCACCGATCCGCGCGGCAAGTGGCAGCACGTCACGTTCGACGTCACGATGATCGAAGAGGAGACTTTCGCCGAAGGGCAGATGTTCGACGGCTCTTCGATCGCCGGCTGGAAAGCGATCCACGAGTCCGACATGAACCTGATGCCGGATCCCGCCTCCGCCTGCATCGATCCGTTCTTCGCCGAGACCACGCTGTCGCTGGTCTGCGACGTGCTCGAGCCGACCACCGGCGAGCCCTACAACCGCGATCCGCGCGGCATCGCCAAGAAGGCCGAGGGCATGGTGAAATCCGCCGGCGTCGGCGACACCATCTATTTCGGTCCGGAGGCCGAGTTCTTCGTGTTCGACGACGTCAAGTACGCCGCCGATCCGTACAACACCGGCTTCAAGCTCGACTCGACCGAGTTCCCGACCAATTCCGACACCGAATACGAAGGTGGCAATCTCGGCCACCACATCGGCACCAAGAAGGGCTACTTCCCGGTGCCGCCGCAGGATTCGGCGCAAGACATGCGCTCGGAAATGCTCGGCGCCATGGCGCGCATGGGCGTCAAGGTCGAGAAGCACCATCACGAAGTGGCATCTGCCCAGCACGAACTCGGCATGAAGTTCTCGCCGCTGACGCTGATGGCCGACCAGATGATGATCTACAAGTATTGCATCCAGCAGGTCGCGCAGATCTACGGCAAGACGGCGACGTTCATGCCGAAGCCGATCTACGGCGACAACGGCTCGGGCATGCACTGCCACCAGTCGATCTGGAAGGCCGGCAAGCCGGTGTTCGCGGGCAACAAATATGCCGACCTGTCGGAGACCTGCCTCTCCTACATCGCCGGCATCATCAAGCACGCCAAAGCGATCAACGCCTTCACCAACCCGACCACCAATTCCTACAAGCGTCTGGTGCCGGGCTTCGAGGCGCCGGTGCTGCTCGCCTACTCGGCGCGCAACCGCTCGGCGTCGTGCCGCATCCCTTACACCACCAACCCGAAGGCCAAGCGTGTCGAGGTGCGTTTCCCCGATCCGCTCGCCAACCCCTACCTCGCCTTCGCGGCGATGACGATGGCCGGCCTCGACGGCATCAAGAACAAGCTCGATCCGGGCTCGGCCATCGACAAGGACCTCTACGATCTGCCGCCGGCGGAATTGAAGAAGATTCCGACGGTGTGCGGCTCGCTGCGCCAGGCGCTCGGCGAACTCGACAAGGACCGTGCGTTCCTCAAGGCCGGCGGCGTGTTCGATGACGATTTCATCGACAGCTATATCGACCTCAAGATGACGGAAGTGATCCGCTTCGAGCACACGCCGCATCCGGTCGAATACGACATGTACTATTCGGCGTAAGCATTCCTCCCAATCATCGCGCGAGCGATGCAACTCAAAGGGCGCCCCTTGCGGAGCGCCCTTTTTCTTTGTCGCGAAAGCAAATGGATGCGCGCCTGCCCGCGACCGCAACGCTAATTGCGGCGCGTAAGCTCAGCCTCTTGAATGGCCGCCTCGTGATACCAGCCGCTGCCGAAGGCAACCCTGGCGACGCGCGGCGAGGGAAAACTCATCACCGTGTTGTTGTCCCCGTCGCGCGGCTCACCGGTCGATGGACGAGCGCGCGACGGGAACGGGATGATCTCCGCCGTCCCGTGATACGTATTCGTGCTCATGGCTCTGCGTTCCTTAATCCTGTGCTATCCTTTGACGCCGTGCGTCGTTGCGGCGTGTATAACGCCTCGCAGGAGATTCTGCTTCGTCAATGCGCGCTTTGCCTTACATCAAATCAACGTGTGGCTAGGTCATAGGCAATTCGATATTTGCAACTTCTTTCGGCAGACGCGGTGCGCTTGCCGCCGTTCGACAAAGGCCTAATTCATTTGCGCTTTCAATGGCGACGGCGCGGCGCTTTCGCTTGGCATATTTAAGGCCTGGGGGGACGCCAGCAGTTGGCGGCCGGGGCGCCGTTAGCGGCCAAAAGACAAGTGAAGACAAGCAACTGACGTGTCATCAGCTTATGAGAGACCCAATGACAAAGTATAAGCTCGAATACATATGGCTCGACGGCTACACGCCGACGCCGAATCTCCGCGGCAAGACTCAGATCAAAGAGTTCGCTTCGTTTCCCACGCTCGAACAGCTTCCGCTCTGGGGCTTCGACGGCTCCTCGACCATGCAGGCCGAAGGCCACTCCTCGGACTGCGTGTTGAAGCCGGTCGCGGTGTTCCCCGACGGTGGGCGCACGAACGGCGTTCTCGTGATGTGCGAAGTGATGATGCCGGACGGCAAGACGCCGCATGCCTCGAACAAGCGCGCCACCATTCTCGACGATGCCGGCGCCTGGTTCGGCTTCGAGCAGGAATATTTCTTCTACAAGGACGGCCGTCCGCTCGGCTTCCCCACCTCCGGTTATCCGGCGCCGCAGGGCCCCTACTACGCCGGCGTCGGCTACAAGAACGTCGGCGATCTCGCGCGCAAGATGGTCGAGGAGCATCTCGACCTCTGCCTCACGGCCGGCATCAACCACGAAGGCATCAACGCCGAAGTGGCCAAGGGCCAATGGGAATTCCAGATCTTCGGCAAGGGCTCGAAGACCGCCGCCGATCAAATGTGGATGGCGCGCTACCTGATGATGCGCCTGTGTGAGAAGTACGGGGTCGACATCGAGTGGCACTGCAAGCCGCTCGGCGACACCGACTGGAACGGCTCGGGCATGCACTGCAACTTCTCCACCGAGTCCATGCGCACGGTCGGCGGCAAGGACTACTTCGAGGCCATGATGAAGGCGTTCGAGACGAATATCGAGGCGCACATCGCCGTGTACGGCCCGGACAACGACAAGCGTCTGACCGGCAAGCACGAAACGGCGCCGTGGAACAAGTTCAGCTATGGCGTGGCCGACCGCGGCGCCTCGATCCGCGTCCCGCACTCTTTCGTCAACAATGGCTACAAGGGCTATCTGGAAGATCGCCGCCCGAACTCGATGGGCGACCCCTACCAGATCGCTTCGCAGATCCTGCAGACGATCGCCTCGGTCCCGGCCGCCGGCAAAGTCAGCGCCGCCGCCTAGGCGACGCAAGAAAGCGAAAGGGACGCTCCGCGAGGGGCGCCCTTTTCATGGGCCGATTGCGATCCCTTCAGACGAGCAGAAAAAGCACGACCGCGAGCCCGACGGCGACGCCGGCGGCAGTCGCCAGCATCTGCTTGCGGTGGCGTTTGGGCCCATAAACTCCGGCCGCGCGCCGTTCGGCAATCAAGGCGGCATCGAATTCGGCCGAGGACGAATAGGCGCAGGCCAAAGCCGCGCCGGCGCGCCGGGCATAGGCCTCGAGCGTCAGGACGGCGTCATCGGCGTGACCGCTGTGACTCATGCGCGACATAGACGCATGCTAGCGCGCGGATGGTAAACGAGAGGTTGCGGCACGGCCGCCTGCGGCCTGAACGGCGGGTTTCGCTCGTTTGCCGGCGGTTTTGCCGGCAAGGCTACGCGGCAGTTTGGCCGCCTGGGCGCGCCGTGTATCGGACAGGATCACGGCCGCCGGCATGGCGTCCGGATGCTGCGGCCGCTCATCGTCGGCCAGATGCACCCGGTTGCGGCCGTCGCGTTTGGCGCGGTAGAGCGCGGCGTCCGCGCGCGCCATCAGTGCCGAAATATCGGTCACCGGCTCGCGCGAGCTGGCGACGCCGACGCTGCAGGTCGCGCCGAGGACCTGGCTGTCGATGGTGACACCCGCCACCTCGAACGCGGCACGCAAACGTTCGGCGATACGCGCGGCGGACTCGATCGGCTCCGGCACGATCACCGCGAATTCCTCGCCGCCGAGCCGGCCGACCAGGTCGCCGCCGCGCATGTTCGAGCGCGCGACGCCGGCGAACGTGCGCAGCACCTCGTCGCCGGTGGCATGGCCGAAGCGGTCGTTGATCGACTTGAAGTGGTCGAGATCGAGCATCAGCAGCGAAACCGGCAGGCCGCGATTGGCTTGGCGGGCGCACAGGCTGAGCGCGCCTTCGAGGAAGGCGCGGCGGTTGAGCAAGCCGGTCAACGCATCGGTGGAGGCCGCGCTGCGGTAAAGGTCGACGTCATTGTCCTTGACCATCAGCAGCACGATGAAGGCGGTGCCGACCGAGTACAGCATGGTCTCCAGCGTGAATACCGTCAGCCAGCTTGCGGCATAGACCGCGGGCAAAAACATCTGCATGCCGATCGGCAGCAGGAAGATCGTCGCGTGCAGGAACGGCACCAGGATCGCCGCGGTGCGCGAATAAAGCGATTTGCGCCGCTCGCGATTGAGCTCGAAAGCAATGAAAAACGTGTAACTGGCAACGACAAAGACGGCGAGCGCCATGCGCTCATTGCTGCTCGCCGTAAACATCGGAAGCTGGCAAAGCCCCAGCCAGATGATCGCGCCCGAGAATGCCGCAGTCGGCAGCACCCGGCGCCCGTGGAACAGCCGCACGCCGTTCCAGATCATGCCGCAGGCAAGGAACGTCAGCGTCTGCGACCATTCGCTCGGAACTTCGTAGAGCGGCGCCGGCGCGCACCAGAATGCGATCGAGGAAGCGCCGATCAGATAGGCGGAACCCCACCACGCCAGCGCGCGCACGCTTCGCTGTTGCACCCAGGCAAAGATCAGCATCAGGCCAAGCAACGCGCCGATGCAAACCGCAATGAACGCCAAGGTCGGAATATCCAGTGGCGCCAGCTCGGGTATGGCTGCTGCGAACATCGAACCCCGCAAGCCGCCCCACTGCATCATGGGCGGCAGCAGCAGCCTACCCTCGCCCGCATGGGAAAAAGCTTGCACACATGCGCGCGCTTCGATGCAAGACTTGCGAAAATTCGAATTAATTCCGCGCCATGGCGCAAGACGACGCAGAAAGGGCGCGCTTTTCTGCGCGCCCCTTGAGAATTCGGTAACCCTGCCGACAGATCAGCGTTTGGAGAACTGGAACGAACGCCGCGCTTTCGCCTTGCCGTACTTCTTGCGCTCAACCACGCGCGAGTCGCGGGTGAGGAACCCGCCCTTCTTGAGGGCGCCGCGCAGATCCGGTTCGTAATAGGTGAGCGCCTTGGACAGGCCGTGGCGGACCGCGCCGGCCTGACCAGACAGGCCGCCGCCGGATACCGTGCAGATCACGTCGTATTGCCCGGCGCGATTGGCGGCGACCAGCGGCTGCTGGATCAGCATGCGCAGCACCGGCCGCGCGAAGAACACTTCCACCGTCTTGGTGTTGACCAGGATCTTGCCGGAGCCAGGCTTGATCCAGACGCGGGCGACCGCGTTCTTGCGCTTGCCGGTGGCGTAAGCGCGCCCCTGCGCGTCGAGCTTCTGCAGGTATTTCGGAGCTTCCGGCGCCGCCGGCTTCAGCGTCGCCAATCCTTCCAGCGATTGTACGGTCTCGGCCACGGTCAGGCACTCCTCACGTTCTTGCGGTTCATGGCGGCGACGTCGAGCTTTTCCGGCTTCTGCGCTTCGTGCGGATGGTCGGGCCCCGGATAGACGCGCAGATTGCCGAGCTGCACGCGACCGAGCGGGCCGCGCGGCAACATGCGCTCGACCGCCTTCTCGACGATGCGCTCGGGGAAGCGGCCGTCCATGATCGACCTGGCCGTGCGCTCCTTGATCCCACCGATATAGCCGGTGTGATAGTGGTAGACCTTCTTGTCGCGCTTGCGCCCGGTGAGCACCGCCTTGGCGGCGTTGATGATGATGACATTGTCGCCATCGTCCGCATGCGGCGTATAGGTCGCTTTATGCTTGCCGCGCAGCCGCAACGCGACGATCGAGGCGAGCCGGCCGACCACCAGCCCGCTGGCGTCGATCAACAGCCACTTCTTCTCGATGTCGGCGGCCTTTGCCGAATAGGTCGTCATGACAAATCCTTGCAGAACTGGGCGCCGTTCGCGCGCCGGAGGTGCGGTTCTCTAGCCGAGCGAGATGTCGCGGTCAACGCCTAAGCTAAGACACTTCTCTAGCAGAAACAATGCCTTATAAGAATGGTAATCTGGCACCATTTACTAAGCTACCGGTTCTGCGGGATCGAATAGGTGGCCGTGACGTGGGCCACCGGCTCGTCCGTCCCCTCCGAGTAGATCGCCACCTCGCCCACCGCCAGCCTTTTGCCGACCTTCATCAGACGCGCGTCGGCGATGAGGTCGGCCCGCGTCGGCTTGCGCAGGAAGTTGATGTTGAGATTGGTGGTGACGGCCAGCGGCTGCGGCCCGATCGCGGAGAACACGGCGACGTACATGGCGAAATCGGCCAGCTCCATCATGGTCGGCCCGGACACGGTGCCGCCGGGACGCAGGCTGCTGTCTTCAAACCGCCAGCGCACGCGCACGTCGCCATAGGCGACGCGCTCGATGCTGTGGCCGCAGCCGGGATAAAAGGCTTGCGGAAATTCCGCGTGCAGCAGTTTGGCGATGTCGTCGGCCGACATCGCGGGCTCTTTGGCTGGCGCGGGCATGGCTTCCCCCCTTGGCCGGCTGACCTGGCGCTCCGTTTCTTAGACGCGCCGGCAATACCGTCAAACGGTCTTTTCAGGCCTTGCCGTAGAGGTTGCGCAGCTCGCCTTTGGTCTTTTGCAGTTTTTTCTTTTGCGCTGCGGAAAGTCCCTTGCCGGCGCGGTTGATATAGAAGGTCAGCATCGACATGGCCGAGCGGTAAGGCGCCGACTTGCGGCGGCGGCTGCGCTCGGCCGAACGCTTGAGCGACAGGGCGATTGCCCGCGGCGTGCGCTTGGTGAAGACGCCCTTTTCCAGCGTCAGCGCGTCGCTCTCTTCTGTCACGCGCTGCGACCACTGCTTCGATTTGCGCTTTTTCTTCGCCATCTCCGACCAACGTTTGAAAATAACTGCCGTTCCGCCGCCTTTGCATGGGGCGCGGCACGGACTAAGGTTTGCCCATGAACGTGCAGGGCCGATCTACTGACACAGATATACCCGTGCTGCTGCACCAGCGCGACGGCGACATTGCCGTGCTCGTGCTCAACCGTCCAGCGGCGCGCAACAGCCTGTCGGAAGCGCTGCTCAATGCGCTGTCGGCTGCTTTCACCGATATTGCCGCCGACAAATCCATCCGCGCGGTGGTGCTGGCGGCGAACGGGTCGGCATTCTGCGCCGGCCACGATCTGAAGGAATTGACCGCGCGGCGCGGCGCCGCCGACGGCGGCCGAGCGTACTTTCGCCACATCATGAACGTTTGCAGCGCGATGATGCAGCAGATCGTCAATTTGCCGCAGCCGGTGATCGCCGCCGTGCAGGGCGTCGCCAGCGCCGCCGGATGCCAGTTGGTTGCGAGCTGCGATCTGGCCATCGCCTCGTCGGCCGCCAAATTCGCCACCCCCGGCGTCGATATCGGCCTGTTCTGCTCCACCCCGATGGTCGCATTGTCGCGCAATGTCCCGCGCAAGGCGGCCATGGAAATGCTGCTCACCGGCGACATGGTTGCGGCCGACCATGCCGCGCGTATCGGTCTGGTCAACCGCGTGGTCGCCCCGGGAGAAGAGCGCCAAACTGCGCTGGTGCTTGCCGAACAGATCGCGTCGAAATCGTCCTACGTGCTCAAGATCGGCAAGCAGGCCTTCTACCGGCAAGCCGAACTCGGCCTCGCCGACGCCTACGATTACGCATCCGAGGTCATGACCGAAAACATGATGGCGCGCGATGCCGAGGAAGGCATCTGCGCCTTTATCGAAAAACGCGACCCCAACTGGGAAGACCGCTGAGCGAGAGCGAGCAAGCCGTCGTCGACAGCGATGGCTCGCTCGATCACTGCACTCAGGCGATCGACGGCTGCCGTTGCGGCGTCGCGTGCTCCTGGTCGGCCGCACGCCCGGTATTCGGCAGTTGCAACACCGTCGCCCGCTGACCCTCGCTCAGGTTGGTGACGAGCTTGATCCTGCCGTCGGGAAACTCCAGTGCGTCGTGATGCGCCGCCGGGCGATCGAGATTGACCTGGCGGAAGCGCGCGACTTTGTGCCGCGACGTCCATTTCGGAAACAGCGGCAGCGGCGCATCGCAACGGACCTCCGCCTCGAAGGCGAGTTCCGTTCCCGGCAACAGGCAGACCGCCGTGCGCGGCTCGTTGAGGTCGGCGAAGCCGCGCGTGATTGCGTTGTGAAACCGGGTCGATACCAGTCTGTCGCCGACCTTGGCGGGCCGGGATGGAACGTCGTGAAGACTGTAGTCACACATCCAGTGCCTCCTGTTTGTGCACAATAAGGCGGCCCCCACAGCGCCCCGGTCGCAGCAAATGCCCGTTGCCCAAAATGAAACATGGCGAAGAGAACAACGCCTGCGCCGTGCGGAGGTTCACTCGTCTTTTGTTATGACGGCGCCGCGTCTATGGTGGCGCGACCCGGCCGGCGCTTTATGGACCACGATACCTATCCCGACAGCTACATCCGCGGCATCCTCAACACCGTGAAGACCATTGCCGTGGTCGGCATCTCGCCGAAGGACAACCGGCCGAGCTATTTCGCGTTCAAGTACCTGCAGGAGCGCGGTTACCGCATGATCCCGGTTAATCCGGGCCAAGCCGGGCAGAAAATCTTGGGCCAGCCGGTCTACGCCAAGCTCGCCGACATCCCCGAACCGGTCGACATGGTCGACATTTTCCGCGCCTCCGAGCACGTGCTGCCCATCGTGCAGGACGCACTCAGGCTTGAGCCGAAACCGAAAGTCATCTGGATGCAGCTGTCCGTACGCAGCGACGAGGCGGCGCGGCTCGCCGAAGAGGCCGGCCTGAAAGTGGTGATGAACCGCTGCCCGAAAATCGAATACGGGCGTCTGTCATCGGAGATTTCGTGGATCGGCGTCAATTCGCGCGTCTTGTCCTCGAAGCGTGCGCAAGCGCCGAGCCAAGGCGTGCAGCGCTTGGGGCTAGGCAAAGCCGAAGAAAACCGTGATTGACTGCCCGATTTTGGCGAAATGAAATTCCCTCGCGCGCGCGGCCTCTAGCCGCGAATATCTCTTTGAATCGCCGCGTACCTGCCGCCTTGACGCCCTGCCCGCCTGCCCCGTTATATCGGGTCCCATCCAACGCCGGCCAATAAAGGGCCGCGCATACCAGGCGAGGCACCCATGGCCGAGGCTGAACGCATTCCGGGCTTTTCCACACTTTCCATTCACGCCGGCGCCAAGCCCGATCCAACGACGGGCGCGCGGGCGACGCCGATCTATCAGACCACGTCGTTCGTGTTCGACGACGTCGAGCACGCCGCCTCGCTGTTCGGCCTGCAGGCCTTCGGCAACATCTATACCCGCATCGGCAATCCGACCTGCGCCGTGCTGGAAGAGCGCGTCGCCGCGCTGGAAGGCGGCAGCGCGGGGCTTGCGGTCGCCTCCGGCCACGCCGCGCAGGTGATCGTGATGCACGCGCTGATGATGCCGGGCGACGAATTCGTCGCCTCCAAGAAGCTCTATGGCGGCTCGATCAACCAGTTCAACCATTCCTACAAGAATTTCGGCTGGAACGTGGTGTGGGCCGACCCCGACGACCTCTCGACCTTCGAAAAGGCGGTGACGCCGAAGACCAAGGCGATCTTCATCGAGTCAATCGCCAATCCTGGCGGCATCATTTGCGACATCGAGGGCATCGGCAAGATCGCGCGCAAGGCCAAGGTGCCGCTGATCGTCGACAACACGCTGGCGACGCCCTATCTGTGCAAGCCGATCGAATACGGCGCCGATATCGTCGTGCATTCGCTGACCAAGTTCCTCGGCGGCCACGGCAATTCGATCGGCGGCATGATCGTCGACGGCGGCACGTTCAACTGGTTGCAGGACAAGCGCTATCCGATGCTGTCGGAGCCGCGCCCGGAATATTCCGGCATGGTGCTGGGCGAGACCTTCGGCAACTTCGCCTTCGCCATCGCCTGCCGCGTGCTCGGGCTGCGCGACCTCGGGCCGGCGCTGTCGCCATTCAACGCTTTCCTCATCCTCACCGG
>DATJVE010000011.1:0-9648 GCA_035501975.1 Pseudolabrys sp. | reverse complement strand
ACCGCATCTTCAAGCAGCGCCTGGTCGATATCGGCGTGATCTCCTTGGAGGAGGCGTGGGCTAGGGCCTTCTCCGGCGTGATGGTGCGCGGCTCGGGCGCCGCCTGGGACCTGCGCAAGGCGCAGCCCTACGAATGCTACGCCGAAATGGATTTCGACATTCCCATCGGCAAGAACGGCGACTGCTTCGACCGCTACCTCATCCGCATGGAGGAGATGCGCCAGTCGGTGAAGATCATGCGCCAGTGCATCGCCAAGCTGCGCGCCACGGACGGGCAGGGCCCGGTGATGATCGCCGACCACAAGATCACGCCGTCGCGTCGCCCCGACATGAAACGCTCGATGGAAGCGCTGATCCAGCATTTCAAGCTCTACACCGAGGGCTTCCACGTGCCGGCCGGCGAAGTTTACGCCGCGGTCGAGGCGCCCAAGGGCGAGTTCGGCGTCTATCTCGTCGCCGATGGCACCAACAAGCCCTACAAGTGCAAGATCCGCGCGCCCGGTTTCGCGCATATGAGCGGGATGGATTATTTGAGCCGCGGCCACATGCTGGCCGACTGCTGCTCCGTCCTCGGCTCCCTCGATATCGTGTTCGGAGACGTTGACCGATGAGTGTCCGCCGCCTCGCGCCGCCAGAGCTGCAGCTGAAGCAGTTCTCCTTCAATGCGGAGAATCTCGCCTGGGCCAAGCAACAGATCGCCAAATATCCGGAAGGACGCCAGCGCTCGGCGATCATTCCGTTGTTGTGGCGCGCGCAGGAGCAGGTCGGCGGTTGGCTGCCGGAAGTTGCCATCCGCTACGTCGCCGACATGCTCGGCATGGCGCATATCCGCGGGCTGGAGGTCGCCACCTTCTACACCATGTTCAACTTGAGCCCGGTCGGCAAAGTGCACGTGCAGCTCTGCGGCACCACGCCGTGCCGGCTGCGCGGCGCCGACGAGCTGGAGAAGGTCTGCCGCAACCGCATCGGCGACCAGATGCACGTCAGCAAGGACGGCAAGTTCTCCTGGGTCGAGGTCGAGTGCCTGGGTGCCTGCGTGAACGCGCCCATGGTGCAGATCGGTTCGGATTTTTACGAGGACCTCACGGAACAAAGCTTCGGCAAGATTCTCGACGATTTTGCCGCCGGCAAGACGCCCACGCCCGGTCCGCAGATCGACCGGCAGCTTTCCGAACCGATCGGCGGCGCCACCACGCTCACCGATCCATCGATCTACGCGGCACGCGGACGGGAATGACGAATGCTCGCTGACAAGGACCGCATCTTCCTCAATCTCTACGGCCGCCACGACTGGGGGCTCAAAGGCGCGCGCGCGCGCGGCGCCTGGGACGGCACCAAGGCGATCCTGGAAAAAGGCCGCGAGGCGATCGTCAACGACGTCAAGGCATCGGGCTTACGCGGGCGCGGCGGCGCCGGATTTCCGACCGGCCTGAAGTGGTCGTTCATGCCCAAGACGCTGGGCGAGCGGCCGCATTATCTCGTGGTCAACGCCGACGAGTCGGAGCCCGGCACGTGCAAGGACCGCGAGGTGATGCGCAACGATCCGCATCTCCTGATCGAGGGCTGCCTGATCGCCGGCTGCGCCATGGGCGCGCACGCGGGATACATCTACGTGCGCGGCGAGTTCATCCGCGAGCGGGAACGGCTGCAGGCGGCGATTGACCAGGCCTACGAGGCCAAGCTGATCGGCAAGAACAATGTGCACGGCTGGGATTTCGATCTCTACGTCCACCACGGCGCCGGCGCCTACATCTGCGGCGAGGAAACCGCGCTCTTGGAAAGCCTCGAAGGCAAGAAGGGCCAGCCGCGCTTGAAGCCGCCGTTCCCGGCCAACGTCGGCCTCTACGGCTGCCCGACCACGGTGCAGAACGTTGAGTCGATCGCGGTGGTGCCCGACATCATGCGGCGCGGCGCCGCCTGGTTTGCCGGCATCGGCCGGCCGAACAACACCGGCACCAAGCTGTTCTGCATTTCCGGCCACGTCGCCAAGCCGTGCAACGTGGAAGAAGCGATGGGCATTCCGCTGCGCGAACTCTTAGAGACGCATGCCGGCGGCGTGCGCGGCGGCTGGGACAATTTGCTGGCGGTCATCCCCGGCGGCTCGTCGATGCCGCTGGTGCCGGCCGGCGCCGACCAGGCCGACACGCTGCTCATGGATTTCGACGGCTGCCGCGACAAGAAGTCGGCGCTCGGCACCGCCGCCGTGATCGTGATGGACAAGTCGACCGACATCATCAAGGCGATGGCGCGCATCTCTTATTTCTACAAGCACGAGAGTTGCGGCCAATGCACGCCGTGCCGCGAGGGCATGGGCTGGATGTGGCGCGTGCTCACCCGCATGGCCGAAGGCCGCGCGCAGAAGCGCGAAATCGACATGCTGATGGAGGTGACCACGCAGATCGAGGGTCACACCATCTGCGCCTTCGGCGACGGCGCCGCCTGGCCGGTGCAGGGCCTGTTGCGGCATTTCCGTCCGGAGATCGAGCGACGCATCGACCAGTACACGCGCAATGCCGACGCCCACGGCGCGGTGCGCGAAGCGGCGGAGTAGGGCTCATGCAGCAGCCGGCCGGACATCATCTCGCACAGCTCAATATCGGGCGCATCCGCTACGAGATCGACGATCCGCGCATGGCGGATTTCACCAACAACCTGTCGCTTGTGAACGGCTTGGCCGAGCGCAGCCCCGGTTTCGTCTGGCGCTTTATCGACGACAGCGGCAACTCGACAAGCACGCGACCCTATGCCGACCCGCGCATTGCTATCAACATGTCGGTTTGGGACAGCATCGAGGCGCTCGAGCGTTTCGTCTACCAGACGGTCCACAAGCGCTTCTACGGCCGCCGCGCCGAATGGTTCGAGCACTACGAGGATGCCTATTTCGTGATGTGGTGGGTGCCGGCGGGCCACAGGCCGACTGTCGAGGAAGCGGTCGAGCGGCTCAAGCATCTCCAACAATACGGGCCATCCGAGCATGCTTTCGACTGGGCCCACGGTTCGGCGCAACTCTGGAAGACGGCGCGCTGCGCGCCGAACACGAGCGTGGCATGACCGGACAGGGGACAAAGTCGAACCATGACGTTCGAAAACAAAAATCTGCGGTGCAGCCATTGCCGGTTCTGGTGGCCGACGGCCGAGGCCACGGGCAACGAGCCGAGCCGCCAGCGTTCAATTCTTGGGCAATGCCGGCGGCATGCACCGCTGCCGTCGACCGTCGATCTGCCCGACCACGGACGCCACTACCCGGCCTGGGTCACCACCAAGCGCGACGACTGGTGCGGCGAACACGAGCATACCCAGCAGGGATGACGCGGGAACGGATCAACTGAAGAAGCAAGCATGACCAAGCTTATAGTCGACGGCAAAGAGATCGACGTCCCGGGCGAGTACACGCTGCTCCAGGCCTGCGAAGCCGCCGGCGCGGAAATCCCGCGCTTCTGCTTCCACGAGCGGCTGTCGATCGCCGGCAATTGCCGCATGTGCCTGATCGAAGTGCAGGGCATCCCGAAGCCGCAGGCGTCCTGCGCCATGGGCGTGAAGGACCTGGCGCCCAACAAAGACGGCGCGCCCAAGCAGCTCTTCACCAAGACGCCGATGGTGAAGAAGGCGCGCGAAGGGGTGATGGAGTTCCTGCTCATCAACCATCCGCTCGATTGCCCGATCTGCGACCAGGGCGGCGAGTGCGACCTGCAGGACCAGGCCATGGCCTATGGCGTGGATTCGAGCCGCTACGCCGAGAACAAGCGCGCGGTCGAGGACAAATATATCGGCGCGCTGGTGAAGACGATCATGACGCGCTGCATCCACTGCACGCGCTGCATCCGCTTCACCACCGAAGTCGCCGGCGTGCCCGAGCTCGGCGCCATCGGCCGCGGCGAGGACATGGAGATCACCACCTATCTCGAGCAGGCGATGACCTCGGAGCTGCAAAGCAACGTGGTCGATCTCTGCCCGGTCGGCGCGCTCACGTCCAAGCCCTATGCCTTTACCGCGCGCTCCTGGGAGCTCAACAAGACGCAGTCGGTCGACGTGATGGACGCGCTCGGCGCGGCGATCCGCATCGACACGCGCGGCCGCGAGGTGATGCGCATCCTGCCGCGCACCAACGAGGACGTGAACGAGGAGTGGATCTCCGACAAGACCCGCCATGTCGTCGACGGCCTGCGCACGCAGCGGCTCGACCAGCCTTATGTGCGCGAGAACGGCCGCCTGCAGACGGCCTCGTGGAAAGACGCCTTCGCCGCGGTCGCCGCCAGGGTGAACACCGCGGGGTCGAAGCGCATCGGCGCCATCGTCGGAGATCTTGCCGGTCTCGAGGAGATGTATGCGCTCAAGGACCTGATGACGCGCCTCGGCAGCGCCAATATCGATGCGCGCCAAGACAGCGCTGTCGTCGATCCGGCCTGGGGCCGGGCATCTTACTTGTTCAACGCGACCATCGCCGGCATCGACCGCGCCGACGCGCTGCTCATCGTCGGCTCCAATCCGCGCCGCGAGGCGGCGGTGCTCAATGCGCGCATCCGCAAGCGCTGGCGCGCCGGCAATTTCCCCGTCGCCCTGATCGGCGAAAAGGCCGATCTGACCTATCCCTATGATTATCTCGGCGCCGGCGCGGAAACGCTCGCCGGTCTCGACCAGAGCAGGTTCGCCGAGGCGCTGAAGGCGGCCGAGCGCCCGCTCATCCTGCTCGGCGCCGGCGCGCTGGCGCGGCCGGACGGCGCGGCCATCGCTTCGCTTGCCGCCAAGGCGGCGGTCGAGTTTGGCGCGGTCAAGGATGGCTGGAACGGGTTCTCGGTGCTGCATAGCGTCGCCTCGCGCGTCGGTGCGCTCGATCTCGGCATGGTTCCCGGCGCCGGCGGTATCGATGCGGCGAAAATGGCGGACGGCGGGGTCGACGTGTTGTTCCTGCTCGGCGCCGACGAGATCGACGTCGCGCCCGGCCCCTTCGTGGTCTACATCGGCACGCATGGCGACCGCGGCGCGCATCGCGCCGATGTCATCCTGCCCGGCGCCGCCTATCCGGAAAAATCCGCGCTTTACGTCAATACCGAAGGCCGCGTGCAGCTGGCCAACCGTGCGGCGTTCCCGCCCGGCGATGCGCGCGAGGATTGGGCGATCCTGCGTGCGCTGTCGGCCGCGCTTGGGCAGACATTGCCTTACGATTCGCTGCAGCAACTGCGCCAGGCGCTGTTTGCCAAATATCCGCACCTCATGCGGCTCGACCAGATCGCCGCGGGCGATGCCGCCGACGTGCAGAAGCTCGCCAAGCTCGGCGGCAATGCGGACAAATCGCCGCTGCGCTCGCCGATTTCCGACTTCTACCTCACCAATCCGATCGCGCGCGCCTCCGCGACCATGGCCGAATGCTCGGCCCTCGCCAACGCGGCCGCCAAGACGGCGGCGGAGTAGGGCCCATGGACCTCGTCGACTTCTTCTGGACCTACCTCTGGCCCGTCATCATCATCCTGGCGGAGTGCGTGCTGCTGCTCGTCTTCTTGCTGGTGGCGATCGCCTACGTGATCTACGCCGACCGCAAGATCTGGGCGGCGGTGCAGATGCGGCGCGGTCCCAACCAGGTCGGGCCCTGGGGCCTGTTCCAGTCCTTCGCCGACATGCTCAAGTTCGCGCTCAAGGAGCCGACCATTCCCGCCAGCGCCAACAAGGGCATTTTCCTTCTGGCGCCGCTCGTCTCCACGACGCTCGCGCTCGCCGCCTGGGCGGTGATTCCGGTCAATGCCGGCTGGGCGATCGCCGACATCAATGTCGGCGTCTTGTACATCTTCGCCATCTCCTCGCTGATGGTCTACGGCATCATCATGGCGGGCTGGGCGTCGAATTCGAAATATCCGTTCCTCGCGGCGCTGCGCTCGGCGGCGCAGATGGTGTCTTACGAAGTCTCCATCGGCTTCGTCATCATCACCGTCCTTCTGTGCGCGGGCTCGCTTAATCTGACCACCATCGTCGAGGCGCAGAGAAACGGCCTCGCCAGCCTGGTCGGCTTGCCGTGGCTCGCCTTCCTGAACTGGTACTGGCTGCCGCTGCTGCCGATGTTCGTCATCTTCTTCGTCTCGGCGCTGGCCGAGACCAACCGGCCGCCGTTCGATCTGGTCGAAGCGGAATCGGAACTCGTCGCCGGCTTCATGGTCGAGTACGGCTCGACGCCTTATGTGCTGTTCATGCTCGGCGAATACGTGGCGATCTGCACCATGTGCGCCATGGCCACCATCTTTTTCCTGGGCGGCTGGCTCCCGCCGATCGCCGTGCCGCCGTTTACCTGGATCCCGGGCGTGATCTGGTTCGTGCTCAAGGCGTCGATGCTGTTCTTCATGTTCGCGATGGTAAAGTCGATTGTGCCGCGCTACCGCTACGACCAACTGATGCGGCTCGGCTGGAAGGTGTTCCTGCCGCTGTCGCTGGCCATGGTGGTGATCGTGGCCGGCGTCCTGGAGTTCGCCTTGCCGGCGATCAAATGAGGATACGATGAGACTGGACCGCGCAGCCAAAGGCCTGTTCCTGCTGGAGTTCATCAGCGGCACCATTCTGGGCTTGCGCTATTTCTTCGCCCCGAAAGCAACGCTCAACTATCCGCACGAGAAGGGGCCGCTCTCGCCCCGCTTCCGCGGCGAGCACGCGCAGCGCCGCTATCCGAACGGCGAGGAACGCTGCATCGCCTGCAAGCTGTGCGAGGCGATCTGCCCGGCGCAGGCGATCACCATCGAGGCGGGGCCGCGCCGCAACGACGGCACGCGGCGCACCACGCGCTACGACATCGACATGGTGAAGTGCATCTATTGCGGGCTGTGCCAGGAGGCCTGCCCGGTCGACGCCATCGTCGAGGGACCGAATTTCGAATTCGCCGCGGAGACGCGCGAGGAACTCTACTACGACAAGGAGCGGCTGCTGGCGAACGGCGACCGCTGGGAGCGCGAGATCGCCAAGAACATGGCGCTCGACGCGCCCTACAGGTGAGACCATGATCGTCGCTGCGCTGTTCTTCTATCTCTTTGCCGGCATCTGCGTGGCGAGCGCCTTCATGGTGATCGCCGCCAAGAACCCGGTGCATTCGGTGCTCTACCTGATCCTCGCCTTCGTCAACGCGGCTGGCCTGTTCGTGCTGCTGGGCGCCGAGTTCCTCGCCATGATCCTGATCGTGGTCTACGTCGGCGCGGTCGCCGTGCTGTTCCTGTTCGTGGTGATGATGCTCGACGTCGATTTCGCCGAGCTCAAACAGGGCGTGCTGCAGTATCTGCCGATCGGCATGCTGATCGGCGGCATCTTCCTCGCCGAACTGCTGCTGGTGGTCGGCGCCTGGGCGATCGGACCCGGCGTGCCGCAGGCGATCGCCGCGCCGATCGCGGCCAAGACCTCGAACATCGAGGTGATCGGCCTCGTGCTCTACACGCGCTACGCTTACTTCTTCGAAGCCGCCGGCATCATCCTCCTGGTCGCCATGATCGGCGCCATCGTGCTCACGCTGCAGCACCGCGTGCGGGTGAAGCGGCAGAACATCGCCGAACAGGTCGCGCGCTCGCCGGCGATGTCGATGGAAATCGTCAAGGTGCGCACCGGGCAGGGCCTGGGGAGCAACACATGACCGTCGGGCTCGGACATTATCTCTCGGTTGCCGCCATCCTGTTCACGCTGGGGATCTTCGGCATCTTCCTCAACCGCAAGAACGTGATCATCATCCTGATGTCGATCGAGCTGATCCTGCTCGCGGTCAACATCAATCTGGTCGCCTTTTCCGCCCATATCGGCGACATCGTCGGCCAGGTCTACGCGCTCCTGGTGCTCACCGTGGCGGCGGCGGAAGCGGCGATCGGCCTGGCCATCCTCGTCGTGTTCTACCGCAACCGCGGCTCCATCGGGGTCGAAGACATCAATTTGATGAAGGGCTGAGCGCTTCACAATGTATCAGGCAATCGTCTTCCTCCCGCTGCTCGGCGCCGTTCTCGCCGGCTTGATCGCGATCGTGGGCGCGCGCGCCCGCTTCCCGGGCGAGGGGCCATCGCCGGGCGTGGAGGATGATGCGACCGACCGCGGTGGGCATCTCGCCGGCCCCTCGGTGCACGAGGGGGGCGGGGTCATCCACCACGCGCATCATGAGGACGGCGATCACGGCGCGCACGGGGCCGAGCCGGCGGCGGTCGGATCGCGCACCGCCGAGCTGATCACGACCACGTTGCTGATGATCTCCATGATCCTGTCATGGATCGCGTTCGTGCAGGTCGGCTTCGGCCATCATGATGAAAACGTGCCGGTCTTCACCTGGATCCTCTCCGCCGATCTTAAGATCGACTGGGCGCTGCGCGTCGACACGCTCACCGCGGTGATGCTGGTGGTGGTGACGACGATCTCCGCCTTCGTGCACCTCTATTCCATGGGCTACATGGCCGAGGACCCGTACCGACCGCGCTTCTTCGCCTATCTGTCGCTGTTCACGTTCTTCATGCTGATGCTGGTGACCGCCGGCAACCTGGTGCAGATGTTCTTCGGCTGGGAGGGCGTCGGTCTGTCGAGCTACCTGTTGATCGGCTTCTGGTATCACAAGCCGGAGGCGAACGCGGCGGCGATCAAGGCCTTTGTGGTCAACCGCGTCGGCGATTTCGGCTTCGCGCTCGGCATCTTCGCGCTGTTTGCGCTGCTCGGTTCGGTCGATCTCGACACCGTGTTCGCGCAGGCGCCGACTCTGGTCGGCAAGACCATTCCGTTCTTCGGCTGGCATCCCGACGCCCTCACCATGATCTGCCTGCTCCTGTTCATGGGGGCGATGGGCAAATCGGCGCAGTTCGGCCTGCACACCTGGCTGCCGGACGCGATGGAAGGCCCAACGCCGGTGTCGGCGCTGATCCATGCCGCCACCATGGTGACCGCCGGCGTGTTCATGGTGGCGCGGCTGTCGCCGCTGTTCGAGCTCGCGCCAACCGCGCAGAGCTTCGTCATCTTCATCGGCGCCACCACGGCCATATTCGCGGCGACCGTCGGCCTGGTGCAGAACGACATCAAGCGCATCATCGCCTATTCGACCTGTTCGCAGCTCGGCTACATGTTCGTCGCCATGGGCTGCGGCGCCTATTCGGTCGGCATGTTCCACCTGTTCACGCACGCCTTCTTCAAGGCGCTGCTGTTCCTTGGTTCCGGCGCGGTGATCCTCGCCATGCACCACGAGCAGGACATCCGCCACATGGGCGGACTGAAGGACCGCATCCCGTACACCTACATCGTGATGATCATCGGCACGCTGGCGCTGACCGGCTTCCCGCTCACCGCCGGCTATTTCTCCAAGGACGCGATCATCGAGGCGGCCTTCGTCGCCAAGAGCCCGATGGCGGTCTACGGCTTCGCCTGCACGGTGGCCGCCGCGCTGCTCACCTCGTTCTATTCGTGGCGGCTGATCTTCAAGACCTTCCACGGCGAGCCACACGACCGCCAGCATTGGCGCGACGCGCATGAGAGCCCGATGGTGATGCTGATCCCGCTCGGCGTGCTCGCCTTCGGCTCGATCATGGCCGGACTGCCGTTCAAGGAGATTTTCGCCGGTCACGGCGTCGAAGCATTCTTCGGCGAGTCGCTCGTCTTCGGCAAAAACAACACGGTGCTCGAGGATATGCATCACGTGCCGCTCTCGATCGGCATCCTGCCGACCGT
>DATJVE010000010.1:0-37031 GCA_035501975.1 Pseudolabrys sp. | reverse complement strand
TCTCCTTGCGCACCCAGCCGACCAGTTCCTTGCGCAGGTCCTCGCTCGGCTGCTCGCCGGCCATCAGCGTCACATAAGCGTAGATGCCCTGGCCCTTGATGTCGTGCGGATAGCCGACGACGGCGGCCTCCGACACCTTCGGATGCGCCACCAGCGCGCTTTCGACTTCAGCGGTGCCCAGGCGATGGCCGGCGACGTTGATCACGTCGTCGACGCGGCCGGTGATCCAGTAGTAGCCGTCCTCGTCGCGGCGGCAGCCGTCGCCGGTGAAATAGCGGCCGATATAGGTCGAGAAGTAGGTCTGCACGAAGCGCTCGTGGTCGCCATAGACCGTGCGCATCTGGCCCGGCCAGGCGTCGGCGATGCACAGGTTGCCGCTGCCGGCGCCTTTAAGCTCGTTGCCTTCGGCATCGACGATCTGCGGAATGACGCCGAAGAACGGCAGCGTCGCCGAGCCGGGCTTCTGCGCGATCGCGCCGGGCAGCGGCGTGATCAAGATGCCGCCGGTTTCGGTCTGCCACCAGGTACCGACGATCGGGCAGCGGTCCTCGCCGACCACGTGGTAGTACCACTCCCACGCCTCGGGATTGATCGGCTCGCCGACGGTGCCGAGCAGGCGCAAGGATTTGCGCGAGGTCTTCTTCACCGGATCGTTGCCGCCCTGCATCAACGCGCGGATCGCGGTCGGCGCCGTGTAGATGATGTTGACTTGGTGCTTGTCGCACACCTCCCAGAAGCGCGAGGTCGATGGATAGTTCGGCACGCCCTCGAACATCAGGCTTATCGCGCCGTTACTGAGCGGACCGTAGACGATGTAGCTGTGGCCGGTGACCCAGCCGACGTCCGCGGTGCACCAGTAGATGTCGCCGTCGTGATAGTCGAACACGTATTGATGGGTGATCGAGGTGTAGACTGCGTAGCCGCCGGTGGTGTGCAGCACGCCCTTCGGCTTGCCGGTCGAGCCAGAGGTGTAAAGAATGAACAGCGGATCCTCGGCGTTCATCTCCTCGCACGGGCAATCGGCCGGCACGGTCTTGGCGATCTCGTCGTAATAGACATCGCGCCCGGCCTGCATGTTGACCTTCTCGCCGGTGCGGCGAACGACAATGATCGAGGTGACGCCGCCGGCCTTTTCGGCGGCGGCATCGGCATTCACCTTGAGCGGGATCTTGCGGCCGCCGCGCACGCCTTCGTCGGCGGTGACGATGATGGGCGACTTGCAGTCTTCGATGCGGCCGGCGAGCGAGTCGGGCGAGAAGCCGCCGAACACCACGGAGTGGATGGCGCCGATGCGCGCGCAGGCGAGCATGGAGATCGCCGCTTCGGGAATCATCGGCATGTAGATGGTGACGCGGTCGCCCTTCTTGACGCCGCGCGCCTTGAGCACATTGGCGAAGCGGCAGACCTCGGCGTGCAGTTGTTTGTAGGTGATCTTCTTGTCGTCTTTCGGATCGTCGCCTTCCCAGATGATCGCGGTCTGGTCGCCGCGCTTGGCGAGATGCCGATCGACGCAGTTGTAGGCGATGTTAAGCGTACCGTCCTCGAACCATTTGATCGAGACGTTGTGCGGATCGAAGGAGGTGTTCTTCACCTTGGTGAACGGCTTGATCCAGTCGATGCGCTTGGCCTGCTCGGCCCAGAAGCCGTTCGGATCCTTGATCGAGCGCTGGTACAGCTCCTGGTATTTGGCCTTGTCGGCGAAAGCGCGCTGCTGCCAGGCAGGCGGAACGGCGTAGATCTTGTCGGACATCGGAACTTCCTCCCCGCCCGCGGTCGCGCCGCAGGCTCCGTCTTGTTTGCGCCTATTATGCGATGGCAATCGCGCATGCGACAAGGCGCGGCAACCCCCACTTTTGGCGGGGTTTTGGCAGCGAAGATGGCCCGGAATGGGCCGCGCTCAGTACCGGAATAGTGGACCGACTAGAGGCCGCCCAGCTTGCACACCAGCTTCCATTCCTCGGCGGTCACCGGCTGCACCGACAGCCGCGTGTTGTTGACCAGCACCATCGCCTTGAGCTTCGGCTCGGCCTTGATCGCCTCGAGCGTCACCGGCTTGGGCAAAGGCTCAACCGCCTTCACGTCCACCACCACCCAGGGCTCGCCCGCCTTGGCGGTCGGGTCGGGATAATGCTCGCGCAGGATCTCGACGATGCCGACGGCGGCCTTCTCCTCTCCGGAGTGATAGAACAGCGCGCGGTCGCCCTTCTTCATCTTCATCAGGTTGAGCTTGGCCTGATGGTTGCGCACGCCCGACCACGCTTCGCCTTTGGTGCCCGCTTTCATCTGCTGCGCCCACGACCAGGCGCCGGGCTCGGATTTCATCAGCCAGTAGGGCATATCATCCCTCCGCCTTGATCGGCCGCGTCAGCAGCGACTCGATGGCCGCGTCCACGCTCAGCTTGCCGGCGAGAATGGCGGCCACCGCGGCCGAAATCGGCATCTCGATGGTCTTTTCGCGCGCCATTTCCAAGAGCACCGGTGCGGTGAAGGCGCCTTCCGCCAGTCTGCCGTGCGCGGCGTTGCCCGGCGCCTCGCCTTTGCCGAGCGCGACGCCGAAGGAGAAGTTGCGCGACTGCGGGCTGGAGCAGGTCAGGATCAAGTCGCCCAACCCGGACAGGCCCATCATCGTTTCGGTCTTCGCCCCGAAGGCACGGCCGAAGCGTACCAGTTCGGCAAAGCCGCGCGTGGTCAGCGCCGCGAGCGCGCTGGCGCCGAGACCCTTGCCGGTCACGATGCCGGCGGCAATCGCCAGCACGTTCTTGGTAGCGCCGCCGAGTTCGACGCCGCGAACGTCGGTCGCGTGATACGGCCGGAACGTGCCGGTGTTCATTGCATGCGCCAGATCGCGCGCGACCGCCTCGTCGCCGGCCGCGACGGTGACCGCCGTCGGCAGGCCGCGCGCCACATCGACGGCGAAGCTCGGCCCCGAGAGGATGCCGGGCAGCGCGCGCGGCGCGCATTCGGCGATCACCTCGGTCATGAATTTGTGCGTGCCCGCTTCGATGCCCTTGGCGCAGGCGATCAGCGGCATGCCGTCGCCGGTCGTTTGCGCCAGCGACTTCACCACCGAGCGCATCGCCTGCGCCGGCACGACCAGCAGGATGGCGTCGGCGAGCGAGGCCTCGCCGAGCGCGCGCGTCACCTTGATCGCGTCCTCCAGCCGCACGCCCGGCAGGAAACGGCTCTCGCGTTTTGACGCGAGGCCCTCGGCATTGTCCGGCTCGTGCTCCCACAGCGTGACGTCGCGGCCGGCGCGCGCGCAAGTCAACGCCAGCGCCGTTCCCCAGGCGCCGCCGCCGAGCACGGAAATTTTTTGCATGGTCATTTGTACGCCGCCGTGCGTTGCAACTTGCCTTTGGCCGCCGCGGCCTCGTCGAGCGGCCAGCGCGCGCGCGGCGCGACATCGAGCGCGTCGGTCAGGCCCATGGCCAGCCGCTCGCAGCCAGCCCAGGCAATCATGGCGCCGTTGTCGGTGCACAGTTCGAGCGGCGGCACCACCAGCGTGGTGCCGACCTCGAAGGCGAGGCGCTGCAGCACCTTGCGGATCGCTTGATTGGCGGCGACGCCGCCGGCGGCAACCAGCGCGCTGGGCGCACCGTAACGGGAGCGGAACAGCCGTAAGCCCGCGCGCACCCGGTCGACGACCACGTCCACCACCGCCTGCTGGAACGAGGCGCAGAGATCGGCGACATCCTGTTCGCTGAGCGGCGCGATTTTCTCCGCTTCGAGGCGCAGCGCCGTCTTCAAGCCCGACAGCGAGAAGTCGGCCTCTTTGCGTCCCTGCATCGGCCGCGGCAAGGCGAAGCGCGCGGCATTGCCGGCGGCCGCCTCCTTCTCGACCAGCGGCCCGCCCGGATAGCCGAGGCCGAGGAGCTTCGCGGTCTTGTCGAAGGCTTCGCCGATGGCGTCGTCCTGCGTCGTGCCGATGCGCACGTAATCGCCGACGCCGCGCACCGCGACGATCTGGGTATGGCCGCCGGAGGCGAGAAACAGGCAATAGGGAAAGGCGGCGCCGTCGGTCAGCCGCGCGGTGAGCGCATGCGCCTCGAGATGATTGACCGCGATCAGCGGCTTGCGCTGCACCAGCGCGATCGCCTTGGCGGTGGTCAATCCGACAATGACGCCGCCGATCAGTCCCGGGCCGGCCGCAGCGGCAATACCGTCGAGCGCGGAGTAGCTGCATCCGGCCTGCGCCATGGCCTCGTCAATGACGAAATCCAGCACCTCGACATGGGCGCGCGCGGCGATCTCGGGCACCACGCCGCCGAAGGCTGCGTGCTCCGCCACCTGCGACAGCACAATATTGGACAGAATTCTGCCGCGGTCGTCCTCGGAACGTTCCACGACCGCCGCCGCGGTCTCGTCGCAGGTCGTCTCGATGCCGAGAACGATCATTTCGGCCTCTCGCGGCCTTTCCTTTTGCGCAACGTCTGCACTAAAAGACGCCCTAGCATTGAGAGGTCCCATGGCGCAATCCACCGCCCCCTTGCGCATCGGCACGCGCGGCAGCCCGCTGGCGCTGGTGCAGGCGCGCACGGTGCGGGCGCGGCTGTCCGCGGCGCTTGGCGTGCCGGAGGATGAAATCGAGCTCGTCATCATCCGCACCTCGGGCGACGCGATCCAGGATCGTCCGCTGGCGGAGGTCGGCGGCAAAGGCCTATTCACCAAGGAGATCGAAGAAGCGCTGCGCGACGGCCGTATCGACCTCGCGGTGCATTCGGCGAAAGACATGCCGACATTTTCGCAACCCGGCCTGATGCTGGCGGCCTGCATCGAGCGCGAGGACCCGCGCGACGTGTTCATCAGCCTTAAAGCGCGCTCGCTCGCCGAGCTGCCGACCGGCGCGACGCTCGGCACCGCCGCGCAGCGCCGGCAGGCGATCGCCAAGCGGTCGCGCGGCGATCTGCGCGTGATGCCACTGCGCGGCAACGTGGAGACGCGGCTGCGCAAGCTCGAGGCCGGCGAGGTCGACGCGACGATCCTGGCGCTCGCCGGCATGAAACGGCTCGGCCTCACCGCGCACGCGACCAAAATCATGAGCACGGACGAATTTCTCCCCGCCGTCGGCCAAGGCGCCATCGGCATCGAGGCGCGCGAAAGCGACGCGCGCACGCGCGACGCGCTGGCGCGTATCAATCACGACGACACGTTCATCGCACTGTCGGCGGAGCGCGCGTTCCTCGCGGTGCTCGACGGCTCCTGCAAGACGCCGATCAGCGGTCACGCCACGCTCAGCGGCGACACGATTGCGTTTCGCGGCTTGATCGCGCGCCCCGATGGCGCCGCCGCACACGACATCGCCGCGAATGGTCATCGCGCCGACGCGATCAAGATCTGCAGCGAAGCCGGGCGGCAATTGAAGCATCTCGCCGGCCCCGGATTTTTCAACTGACCCATGCGCCTCGTCGTCACCCGACCGCAGGCCGATGGCGAGCGCACCGCCGCCGCGCTCCGCGCGCGCGGTCACGAAGTGCTGCTCGCGCCGCTGATGCAGGTCGAGCCGGTCGCGACCGACATCTTCGGCAACTGGGGCGGCATCATCATCACCAGCGCCAACGCGGCGAACGCGATCGCCGGCAATCCGGCGTGCGAGACACTGCGCAAGCTTCCGCTCTTCGCGGTCGGGCGGCGCAGCGCCGACGCCGCGCGGCAAGCGGGGTTCACCGACGTCACCTCGGCGGGCGGCGATGTGCGCGATCTGGTGCGGCTGATCGCCGAGCGGCGCGCCGACGCGGCGGCGCCGCTTTTGTATCTCGCCGGTGAGGATCGCGCCGCCGATCTCGTCGGTGAACTGGTGATGCACGGCGTCGCCGCCGAGACGGCGGTGGTCTATCGCGCCGCCACGGCGCCGTTCCCTCCCGAACTGACCGCCGCGTTGCAAGCCGGCGAGGTCGACGCGGTGCTGCATTTCTCCAAGCGCAGCGCCGAGAATTATCTCGCCGGTGCGGCGCAGGCGGGCGTGGCGGCGCAGGCAATGAGCGTGCGGCACATTTGCCTGTCGGCGCAGATCGCCGCGCCGCTGGCCGACGCCGGCGCCGGCCGTATCGCCATCGCGCCCCGCCCCGATGAAGCCGCATTGATCGCCAGTCTGGAGCAGCCGCAGGCTTGATTGGCGCGCTATCGCCATTTGCGTTATTTCCTGCAGGCGGGTGCCGATTCGAGGGACTGCATGGCGGACAAACGCACGACGCCGGAAACGCCCGAAGGCGCGCCGCAGCCGTCGCCCGAAGGGCCGCGCCGCAAGAAACGCGCCGCTCCGACCATTGACCTCACCGCCATGGAAGTGTCGCCCGCGCAGCAGGCCGCAGCGCCGCCGCAGCCCGATCCTCCGCCCGCCGCGGACGAGCCGCCGCCCGAGCCTGCCGATACCGCCTCGGCCGAACCGCCGCCGGCGCCAACCAGACGTTTGTTCGGCGCGGCCGCACTGGCCGGTGCAGCGGCCGGACTCGGTGCCGCGCTGCTGCTTCTGCTCGGCCTTTGGTTCGCCGGTCTTTTGCCGCTGCAACAGTCCACGAAAACGACAGCCGTGCCCGAGGCGCTCGACGCGCTGACCCAACGCGTGCGCGCGCTCGAAGCCGCGATCAAGAAACTGCCGACCGGCGACGCAGGGCTCGCCGGCCGGCTCACCGCCGCCGAAAACGCCATGAAGTCGCTCGGCGTCGCGCTCGCTGCGCTCAGCCATCGCAGCGATGATATCGCCGCCACCGTCAACCAGGCGCGCGACCGCGCCGACGCTGCCGCCAAGGCGGTCGCGGATTTGCAAGAGGCGATGAAGACAAGCACCGCCATGGGCGCTTCGCGCGCCGACGTCGAAGCGCTCGACAAGCGCATCGCCGTGCTGGAGAGCGCGGCGCAGTCCGCCCAAGCCGATATCGGCAAGATCGCGGCCAAGGGCAGCGGCAGCGATCGCGCGGCGCGCCTCGCCTTGAGCGCCGCAGTGCTGCGCGATGCCGCCGCGGCCGGCGCGCCGTTCGCCGACGAGTTCGCGGCGGTCAAACAACTGGGCGGCGGCGACACGGCGCTGGCGCCGCTCGCGCCCTTCGCCGCGACCGGCGTGCCGACCGCGCAAACACTGGCGCAAGAGTTGCGTGCGCTGTTGCCGGCCATGGTGAAGATTTCCGGCGCCTCGGCGCCGCAAGGCGGTTTCCTTGAGCGCCTGCAGGCGAATGCCGGCAAGCTGGTGCGCGTCCGCCCGGTCGATGCGCCGAAGGGTGACGACGCTTCGGCGGTGCTGGCGCGCCTTGAGATCGACGCGTCCAAGGCCGATATTGCGGCGGCGCTCGCCGATCTCGGCAAGCTCGACGGCGCGACACGCGCGCCGGCGCAGGCTTGGATCGAGAAAGCGCAAGCGCGGCAAGCCGCTCTCGACGCCGCGCGCAAATACGCGGCCGAGACGGCGCGCGCGCTCGCGGCCAAGGCGGGGGCCGAATGATCCGCGTCGTCACCTTCCTGTTGGCGGTCGCGGTGCTGGCGGCCGGTTTCGTCTGGTTTGCCGACCGCCCCGGCGACGTCGCCGTCACGTGGATGGGCTACCGCATCGAAACCTCGGTAATGGTGGCCGGCCTTGCCGTCGTCGCGCTGGTGATCGTGCTTATGGTGCTGTGGGCGATCGTGCGCGCCATCCTGCGCTCGCCCGAACAGGTGTCGCTGCTGTTCCGCCACCGCCGCGCCGTCAAAGGCCATCTCGCCATCACGCGGGGGCTGATCGCCATCGGCGCCGGCGATCTGCGCGCGGCGCGCAGATCCGCCGACGATGCCGCGCGGCTCGCGCCAGGCGACCCGCTCACTTTGCTGCTCACCGCACAATCGGCGCAGATGGCCGGCGACCGCAGCGGGGCCGAGCGCGCCTTCCGCGAAATGACCCGGCGCGAGGACACCAAGCTGTTGGGCTTGCGCGGGCTTTATATCGAGGCGCAACGCCGCAACGACGCACCCGCCGCCCGGCTCGCCGCCGAGGAGGCGGGCAAGGTCTCGCCAGCGCCGGCCTGGGCCGGACAGGCGGTGCTCGACTATCGCTGCGCCACCGCCGACTGGACCGGCGCGCTCGATGCGCTCGATCGCATGAAGCCCGCGCTGGATAAATCCGACTATCGCCGCAAGCGCGCTGTGCTGCTCACCGCGCGCGCGCTGGCGCTCGCCGACAGCGACCGTGACGCATCGCGCGCGGCCGCTCTGGAAGCTGTGAAGCTTGCGCCCGATCTGGTGCCGGCGGCGGCGCTCGCCGGCCGGCGGCTGGCGGAGGCGGGCGAGCAGCGCAAGGCGCGGCGCATTTTGGAGAGGGCGTGGGCGGCAAGCCCGCATCCCGATATCGCCGAGGCTTATGCGCACCTGCGCCTGGGTGACAGTGCGCGCGAGCGGCTCACACGCATACAAAAGCTCGCCGCCCTGGCGCCGGACAATATCGAAGGCGCGCTGGCGGTGGCGCGCGCCGCGCTCGATGCGCGTGAGTTCGCCACCGCGCGCGCGGAGCTCGCTCCTTATCTTGCAGCGCCGACGCAGCGGGTCGCGACCGTGATGGCGGAGATCGAAGAGGCCGAGCACGGCGACCAAGGCCGCGTGCGCGAATGGATGGCGCGCGGCATGCGCGCCGCCGGCGATCCAATGTGGACCGCTGACGGCACCGTTTCCGAGCACTGGTTGCCGATGTCGCCGAGCGGCCGGCTCGACGGCTATGCCTGGAAGGTGCCGCTGGCGGAAATCGGCGTTGTGCGGCCGGTGATCGAGGCGACTCCGCCGGCGCCCCCCGCCGAGTCGGCCGCGGTCGCGCCCGCGGCGCCGGAAGCTCCGCTGCAAGCGGCGCCAGAACCGCCGCCGCGCAAAGCGCAGAAACCGGCCGCCAAGCCGCCCGTCAAGGCAAAGCCGGCCGAGCCGGTGATCCCGCTGGTGCACGCCCCCGATGATCCTGGGCCCGAATCCGCCCTGGAGAGCGATCCGGTACCGGAAACCTCACCGTCGCCGCCGCTCGCGCCCTGGCAGCGCTTCATGCAGCGGTTTCGTTAAGGGCCTTCGCGTATTGCTATTCCCGGCCCGCGCCGATAGTAGTGGCGCGAATTCGGGTTTTGATTTGCGCAGGATCTTGGCCGAAAACCGGTTGCCACTTTTCGGGATCAGGCGCGTCGCCGGCGTAGCTCAGCGGTAGAGCATCCGCTTCGTAAGCGGGTGGTCGGGGGTTCAAATCCCTCCGCCGGCACCAGCCTTCGCTCGCTTCGCGAGCCACGGCTCGGCTAGCCATTCAGCGACAATTGAGGAAGCGGACGAAGGCTGCCGCGCCGACGCTCCCAAGGAGCGTAGGCGGGCGAATTCACACATCTCCCGGGCTGAGCACGTCGGCCGACGAGTGCGCCTTGATCTCGCGCGCCGGGATTTGTCCGCGGATGTCGCGGCCGGTCGGTGTCCAGGTGCAGATCTGGCTTTCGTCCACCCAGACGGTGGTGAACTCGCCGGGCGCGAAGAACTCCGCAAACACGAGCTCCTCGTCGGGTGCGGCTTCGAGATAATGCCGCTCGAGGTCGGGATAATAGATCACGTCGCCCTTGGCGACAGCGAACGGCCGCTCATTGGCATAGACGGTACCGCGCCCGCGCAGCACGTACATGAAATGCTCGGCGCCGACGTGATGATGGTTGGCGGCCATTGTGCCGGGCGGATAGATGATCATCTCGCCCTTCACCGCCTTGGTGCCGAAGAGTTTCGGCGTCACCAGATAGATGCGCTTGCGCGCGTCGTGTTCGGAATCGAGCACTGGCTCGCGCGTCCAGTCGACGACGCGGAAGGCGGGCGGATTTTTTGTCAGGTTTGGATCGAGCCGCGCGGCATCGGGGACTGCGCCGTAGAGCAATGCGGCTCCGCCGCGCGATGCAATATCGGCGGAGAAGCCCGGCGGCAGGAAGACCACGTTCGCGTCGGTCAGCGTCTCTGTGCTGGCGCCGCGCGCCAGCGTCGCCTCGCCCTCCAGCATCTGGAACCAGGCGAGGCCTTGCACCGGCACCGACAAGCGTGCGGTAGCGCCGGGCGCCAACGTCAGCCGGTCGAGCAGGATGCGGGTTCCCGCGACACGCGCCCGTGTAAGCAAGCGTTGGCGCGCGGTTCCATCGTCCACCGGTTCCGCGGCAACCGTGTTTTCATTGAAAATCGTTGCCATCTCAGTCGCATCCCCCGATTTGCTCAATTTCTTGTCTTTATCGCCGGTAATCCTACGATTTTTGCGCGCCGATTGGTCACTAAATATCGGCATCCCACCCACAAAACCCGGGAACGAAAACCAGCCCACCGCGTTGCCACCGCCAGACTTCCCCGCGCGCGTCGCGCCAACGAGGAGGCATGCCATGTGGACTTCGCTGTTTGCCGTTACCGCCGTGATCGCGATCGCCCTGACCATGGCAGCGATCGTCGTTGATTCCGTCAATGGCGGGAAATTCCGCTTGTAAGTTGCGTCCTGTCTGAAGCGACCCGACTGGGCGGCCCCTGGGCCGCCCATTTTTATTGCGCAAGGGCGGTACCGCGCGCACGGAACTTTGCGATACTAGCGCGATGCCGCCACCGCTTCTCCTGTCCAGGCGCTTTGCGCCGCTGTTCGCCTGCCAGTTCTTCGCGGCATTCAACGATAATTTTCTCAAAACCGCGCTGGTGTTCCTAATTCTGTTCCGCTCCGGCGCGGCGAACGTGGAGGCCTTGATCACGCTGGCGAGCGCGATCTTCATCGCGCCCTATTTCTTCCTTTCCGCGCTTGGCGGCGAGCTGGCCGACCGCTTCGACAAGGCGCGCGTGGCGCAACGGTTGAAATTCGTAGAGATCTTTGTCGCGGCGCTCGCGGTCATCGGCTATGCGCGCGGCTCGCTGCCGATTTTGTTTAGCGCGCTGTTCGGTTTCGGCGCGCTGGGCTCGCTGTTCGGGCCGATCAAATACGGCATTCTACCCGATCATTTGCGGCGCGAGGAACTGCCGGCCGGCAATGCGATGATCGAAGGCGCGACCTTCATCGCCATCCTCACTGGCACCATTGTCGGCGGCCTCGCCGCGCGCAACGGCGGTGACGCCGCGGCCTTCGCCGCACTGGTGATGGCTTTCGCGCTCGCCTCCTGGCTCTCCGCGCTCTTGATCCCGCCGACCGGCGAAGGCGCGCCTGAGCTCAAGCTCAACGCCAACATTGCCGTTTCGACCGCGGCCATGATCCGCCATTTGCGCGCCGACCCGCGGCTGTGGTGGGGCGCCATGGTGACGAGTTGGTTCTGGCTCGTCGGTATCGTGGTGTTGGCGCTGCTGCCGCCGCTGATCAAGACGCTGATCGGCGGCGACGAGGATACCGTCACCGTCTATCTCGGACTGTTCTCGGTCGCGGTCGGCGCTGGCTCGGGCCTGGCGGCGGCGATCGCGCGCGGACACATCGTCCTCAACACCACGCTCGCCGGCGCCGT
The DNA here is from genome assembly GCA_035501975.1 of Pseudolabrys sp. Lineage (GTDB taxonomy): Bacteria > Pseudomonadota > Alphaproteobacteria > Rhizobiales > Xanthobacteraceae > Pseudolabrys. Next base: position 25,617 of record DATJVE010000010.1, on the reverse strand, counting down.
GTTGCTCGGCGCCTTCGCGCTTGATCTTGGGCTTGCCACCTTGGGGGCCGCCACTGCGGCGGCGCCGCAATCGCCGGCGGCGGTGTTCTCGTCCATGCTCGGCATTCGCGCGGCGATCGATCTTGCCGGTATGGCGATGTCGGGCGGACTGTTCATCGTGCCGGCCTTCGCGGCGGTGCAGGCCTGGGCTGGCGCCGACGTGCGCGCGCGTACCGTCGCCGCCGTGAACGTGCTCAACGCCGCCTTCATGACCGGCGCAACTATCGTTGTCGCCATCATGCAGAAATACGGCGTGACCGTCCCGGTTTTGTTTCTGACGATCGGCGCGGCGACGCTGCTCGCCGCCGCCGCGATCTGGCGCACGATACCGGGCTCGTGAGCCAATCCTACTCGTTTATCGCCAAATTTACGCTATTTCGACTTTTCGCCTGAGTTAGGCGCGCGTCCCCATTACTATTGCGCCCGTCAACAACTGTGGGTGCCTGCTATGTGTTCGGCGTTAAAGCGTTCGGCGTTTGTTGCCGCGATTGCGCTGGCGTGCGCATTGCCGATTGCAAGCCAAGCCGCCACTCATGACGTCGTCAGCTTCTCCGGCTTCTCGCCCGGCACCATTGTGGTGAAGACGCATGAGCGTCGGCTTTATTATGTGCTCGACGGCGGCCGCGCCCTGCGCTTTCCGGTCGGCGTCGGCAAAGCCGGCATGGCCTGGACCGGCAATGCGCGGGTCGAAGGCAAATTCGTCCGACCGGCCTGGGCAGCGCCCGCGTCCATCCGCCGCGAAAATCCGCGTCTGCCGCGCGTCATTCCGGGCGGCTCGCCGAACAATCCGATGGGCGCGGCCGCACTCACCTTGCGCGGCGGCGAATACGCCATCCACGGCACCAATCATCCCGAGCTGATCGGCGGCTTCGTCTCGCACGGCTGCATCCGCATGTACAACGCCGACATCCGCGAGCTCTACCGCCTGGTCGACGTCGGCACGCCGGTGGTTGTCGAGCGTTAAGACGCGCGGCCCGCATCACTCAAAACAGATTGAGCGCCATCAGCGGGAATGGCGCCGCCCGTTTGCCCACGCCAATTCGCGCAAGCATAATCCTAGATGGTAGCTCAATACTTTTCGTGCAAATCGCTCGTGGCCGGGCGGCTTAAACCTGTGTGTTTCTGAGGCTTTTTCCCAGCAATTCGCGTCCAGGCCACAATTCGTGGCAATGATCGGCACATGCCGCGTGCGCGTCTCTCCCCGCAGCCGGAAGTCCCCGGCCTCGCCGCCCGCAGGATCGCCGCCGACATTCTCGACGGCGTCCTGCGGCGCAGGATCGCGCTCGACGAGCAACTGTCCGGCAAGGCCGCGCATCCCGGGCTGGTGGCGCTGGCCGACCGCGACCGCGCGCTGATGCGGCGCATCGCCGCCACGGTGCTGCGGCGGCTCGGCACCTTGCGCCATCTGCTCGGCGGTTTCCTCGACAAGGGCTTTCCCGCCGACGCGCCGCGGGTGGAAACCATTCTGCTGATCGGCGCCGCGCAAATTCTCTGGCTGGAAGTGCCCGACCATGCCGCGGTCGATCTTTCAGTGCGCCTGGCGCAGGCCGACCGGCGCGCCGCCCGCTATGCCGGTCTGATCAACGCCGTGCTGCGCCGCGTGGCGCAAGGCCGCAGCGCGGATGTCATCGAGGCGGCCCGCGACACGCCGAAATGGCTGCTGGCGCGCTGGCACAAGCACTACGGCGCCGACACCGCGCACGCGATCGCCGCTGCCAACGGCCACGAGCCGGCGCTCGATCTCACCGTCAAAGCCGATCCCGAATCCTGGGCCGAGCGCCTGCGCGGGCGTGCGCTGCCGACCGGAACCGTGCGCACCTTGGCGCAGGGCGCGATCTCGCTGCTGCCGGGTTTCCGCGAAGGCGCTTGGTGGGTGCAGGACGCCGCGGCTTCGCTGCCCGCCCGCCTCATAGGCGACGTTGGCGGCAAGGCGGTCGCCGATTTGTGCGCGGCGCCGGGCGGCAAGACCGCGCAGCTCGCTTTCGCCGGCGCGCAGGTCACGGCGATCGACCGCTCGCCGGCGCGGCTCAATCGTTTGCGCGAGAACCTGGTGCGGCTCGGCCTGCAAGCCGAAACCGTCGCCGCCGATGCGTTGGAATGGCAGGGCGGTCCGTTCGACGCCGTGCTGCTCGATGCGCCCTGCTCGGCGACCGGCACCATCCGCCGCCATCCCGACATTCCCTGGCTCAAGAGCGAGGCCGACATCGCCGCGCTCACGTCCTTGCAGCAAAGGCTGCTCGACCGCGCGATCGATCTGCTTAAGCCGGGCGCCACCTTGGTCTATTGCGTCTGCTCGCTCGAGCCGGAGGAATCCGAACACCAGATCGCGGCGCTGCTGGCGCGCGACCATCGCGTCGCCCGCGCGCCTGTTGCAGCGCAAGAGGTTGCCGGCCACGCCGAGTTCCTGAACGCCGACGGCGACCTGCGCACACTGCCGCAGCAACTACCCGACCCGGACCCGCGCTGGGGCGGGCTCGACGGATTCTACGCCGCCCGCCTCACCCGCAAAGCGTAGCGGCGGTAGGGGCGTATTGGAGCTTTGGCGACCCTTCGCTATCGTATGGAACGAGCGCGAGAATCAGGGCGCGCCGCAGGGGACGAGCGCCTTCATGAGGGTTTCCGTCGCGGAGCGATTGCGGATCTCCGTCCTCATCGCGCGCCGCGCGTTCCGCTGTGTCGTCGGCGGCATCAGCACGCATCCGCTGCTGCGCTGGCGGTTCGGCTCGGCCACGACCGACCGGCTGATCATCGCGCCGCAAGACCTGCGCACCGCCGACGCCACGCGCGCCAGCGAAATCTACGCCGGACGCTTCGCCTTCGCCGGCAAGGTGGTGATTTGCGACCGCCGCTCGCCCTTCGAGATGACACCGCCGTCCGACGAATGGGCGGTGATGCTGCTCTCCTTCTCTTGGCTGCGCCATCTGCGCGCCGCCGACAGCGCCATCACGCGGGCCAACGCGCGCTCGCTGATCGACGACTGGATCACCCTGCAAGGCCGCTGGCATCCGCTCGGCTGGCGCGTCGATATCCTGTCGCGCCGCATCGTCTGCTGGCTCAGCCAGGCGCCGTTCATTCTGCAGGACGCCGACGCGCGCTTCTATCGCCGCTTCATCCGCAGCCTGTCGCGGCAGGTACGCTGCCTGCGCCGCTCGCTCAAGCAATCGCGCGACGGACTGCCGCGGCTGCAGGCGGTGATCGCGCTCAACTACGCGTCGCTGTGCATGCAGGGACAGTCGCGCAGCCTTCGCGCCAATGCGCGCCGTCTGATCGAAGAGCTGCGCACGCAGATCCTGCCCGACGGCGGCCATATCAGCCGTAATCCCGGCGCGCTGATAGAATTGCTGGTCGACCTCTTGCCGCTGCGCCAATTGTTCTCGGCGCGCCATCTGCAGCCGCCGCAGGCGCTCAACAACGCCATCGACCGCATGATGCCGATGCAGCGCTTCTTCCGTCACGGCGACGGCAACTTCGCGCTGTTCAACGGCATGGGGCCGACGCCGGTCGATCTGCTCGCCACGGTGCTCGCCTATGACGACGCGCGCGGCGCCCCGGTGTCGAACGCGCCCCATTCCGGCTATCAGCGCATCGAGGCGGGAGCGACCGCGCTGCTGATGGACACTGGACCGCCGCCGCCGCTCGCGCTCAGCCAAGAGGCGCATGCCGGCTGTCTCGCCTTCGAGCTGTCGTGGAAAGCGCAGCGGCTGGTGATCAATTGCGGCCTGCCGGCGGTGAACAAGGAGAACTGGCGGCAGGTCGCGCGTGCCACCGCCGCGCACTCGACGGTGACTTTCAACGATGCCTCATCGTGCCGCTTCCTCGAGTCCCGCTCTTTGCGGCATCTGCTGTTCGGCGTGCCGATCGTCTCAGGGCCACGCGACGTGCGCGTGACGCGCGACGATACGCCGGCCGGGACGGCGTTGAGCGCATCGCATGACGGCTACGCCGGCGCCTTCGCCGTGATCCATCACCGCCTGCTACGGCTTGCGCCGGACGGGCGCGCCCTCGAAGGCGAAGACAGTTTCACGCCGGCGGCCGGCGAGGCCTTGCCGGTCAACAAAGGCGACGAGTTCGCCGTCCGCTTCCACCTGCATCCCTCGATCAAGGCCAACCGCCTGTCCGACGGGCGCGGCGTGATCCTGCTGCTGCCCGACCGCGAGGTGTGGACCTTCACCAGCTTCGCCGAGCAGGGGGCGCGCATCGAGGAAAGCGTGTTCCTGTCCGGCCCGGACGGCCCGCGCCGGACGGTACAGATCGTGATCTACGGCCACGCCCGCAGCGAGCCCACGGTGCGTTGGAGCATCCGCCACACCCCACCGGCGCCGGGCAGCCGCCCCGAAAAGGCCGACGAGCCGGAATTACCGCTGTAATCACTGTGGATGCCCGGCAAAACCGGGGAAATCCCGAATACACTTCCGCCCGCTTCCTGTGCTAGCCCCTCGCGCAAGGAAAGCACATGACCAGCCACCCGCGCCGCGTCACCCGCGCCCTGCTGTCGGTCTCCGACAAGGCGGGCCTCATCGATTTCGCCGCCGCGCTTGCCGGCTATGGCGTCGAATTGATCTCCACCGGCGGCACCGCCAAGGCGTTGAAGGATGCCGGGCTCAAAGTGCTCGACGTTTCCGAGGTCACCGGCTTCCCCGAAATGATGGACGGCCGCGTCAAGACGCTGCATCCGAAGGTGCACGGCGGCCTGCTGGCAATCCGCGCCAACAAAGAGCACGCCGCGGCGATGGCGAAGCACGGCATCAAGCCGATCGATCTCCTGGTGGCGAACCTCTATCCGTTCGAGGCGACCGTCGCCAAAGGCGCCGCGTTCGACGACTGCATCGAGAACATCGACATCGGCGGCCCGGCGATGATCCGCGCCGCCGCCAAGAACCACGCCGACGTCACCGTGGTGGTGGAGCCCGCCGATTACGAGAAGGTGCTGGCCGAACTCGCGCAGCACGGCGGCATGACTTCGCTCGAGCTGCGGCAGCATCTTGCGGCCAAGGCTTATGCGCGCACCGCGGCTTACGACGCGGCGATCTCCAACTGGTTCTCCGACACGCTGCACGACACCGCGCCCGACTACCGTGCCTTCGGCGGCAGACTGATCCAGTCGCTGCGCTACGGCGAGAACCCGCACCAGAGCGCGGCATTCTATCGCGCGCCCGGCGAGCGTTTCGGCGTCGCCAGCGCGCGGCAGCTGCAGGGCAAGGAACTGTCCTATAACAACATCAACGACACCGACGCGGCCTACGAATGCGTCGCCGAGTTCGACGCGCGGCGCACCGCCGCCTGCGTCATCGTCAAGCACGCCAACCCGTGCGGCGTGGCCGAAGGCGCGAGCCTCATCGACGCCTACAGACGCGCGCTCGCCTGCGATTCAACGTCCGCCTTCGGCGGCATCGTCGCGCTCAACCGCAAGCTTGACGCCGACGCGGCGAAGGCGATTACCGAGATCTTCACCGAGGTGATCATCGCGCCCGACGCCAGCGACGAGGCGATCAAGATCGTGGCGGCGAAGAAAAACCTGCGTCTGTTGCTCGCCGGCGGATTGCCGGACCCGATGGCACCGGGCCTAACCGCCAAGACGGTCGCTGGCGGATTTCTCGTGCAGTCGCGCGACAACGCGGTGGTCGACGCGATGCAGCTTAAAGTCGTCACCAAGCGCGCGCCGAGCGAAGCCGAACTCAACGACCTGCGCTTCGCCTTCCGCGTCGCCAAGCACGTGAAGTCGAACACCATCGTCTATGCCAAAGGGCTCGCCACCGTCGGCATCGGCGCCGGCCAGATGAGCCGCGTCGACGCCGCGCGCATCGCCGCGCGCAAGGCGGAAGACGCCGCCAAGGAACTGAAACTCGCCGCGCCGCTGACCAAGGGCTCGGTGGCCGCCTCCGACGCCTTCTTCCCGTTCCCCGATGGCTTATTGGTCGCGATCGAAGCCGGCGCCACCGCGGTGATCCAGCCTGGCGGCTCGATGCGCGACGCCGACGTCATCGCCGCCGCCGACGCGCACAATGTGGCGATGGTGTTCACCGGCACGCGGCATTTCCGGCATTAGGCAGAGCCTCGTGCCCCGGACGCGGTGCAGCACGTAGCGCTTGCGGAGTGATGCACCGCAGATCCGGGGCCCAGCTTTCTTGCAAAAACCGGGGTCCGGGGTCTGCAGCGCACCACTTCGTGCTGCGCTGCGCCCCGGACACGCACGCCTCACTCCCTCGCCAAATCGCCCAACAGGCTCGCCGCCACCGACAGCTTCGACAGCGTCAGGCCGGAGCCGGCGATCTCGTGGATCGCCGCGCGGATGCGCTCGACTTCCGAGCGCCGCGGCTTGATCCATTCCTCCACCGCGCCGGCGCCGGCCAATTCCTTATCGTACTTGCCGTTGCCGACCATCGCCGCCGTGAGCCGCCGCTCGGCGTCGCCGATCGAATCGAGCGCGCGGTCGAGCGCCAGGCGGTCGAAATAATCCGCCACCGCGATGCCCGGCACCGCGCCGATGACGCGGTCGAGCTGGAAGAAGGCCTCGTTGGCGAAATAGGTCGCGGTCACCTCGGCGACCGGCTTCTGGCTCTGATCCGCCACCAGCACGATGTCGGGCGCGGCCTTGAGCACGCCGAGGCTGGCGATCCGCCGCGCCAGCGCCTGCGGCACGCCGGCCTTGGCAAGCTCGGCTTCCTCCGCGGCGCGCGCGGCCGCGGCCGGCTTCGACAACGCGGTGTCGAGCGCGGCGGCAACCTGCGCGATGCCGCCGTGGTAGTGCGCGATGACGGTCTCCAGGCCCTGCTTGAGATCGACGTTGCGCAGGAACCAGACGAGGCGATCGAGCAGCAAATTCTGCACGGCGGCATAAAGCGAAAGCTGCATTTCGCCCGACACTTTGTTGTCGAGCGCGTCGATCTCGGAATTGAGCGCGATCAGGTCGTAGCTGTTGCGCCCCGCGGCGAAGGCCGCGGCGATCGCGTCGGCGGAGGCGCCGGTCTGGTCGGCGATGCGCACGACCAGCGTGGCCCCGCCGCGGTTGATCATCGAATTGGTGAGCTGGGTGGCGATGATCTCGCGCCGCAGCCGATGCGCATGCAGCGCGTCGTCGTAGCGCTCCGACATTTCCTTAGGGAAGTAGCGCTCGAGCTCGCGTCCGAGATAGGGATCGTCCGGCACCGCCGAATCGAGCAGGTCGGTGTAGAGCGAGAGCTTGGCATACGCCAATAGCACCGCCAGCTCCGGCCGCGTCAGCGCCAGATTGCGCTTGCGCCGCTCGGCGAGCGCCATCTCATCGGGCAAAAACTCGACCGCGCGGTCGAGCTGCCCGCGCTGCTCCAGCGCCTGCATCAAACGCTGCTGGAAGCCGAGGTCCTCCAGCCCGCGCCGCTGCGCCAGCGACAGCGCCAGCGTCTGCTGGTAGTTGTTGCGCAGCACCAGACGCGCGACCTCGCCGGTCATTTCGGCCAGCAGTGCGTTGCGCGCCTCGATGGTGAGCGAACCGGCGCGCAGCGGGCGGCTGAGCGCGATCTTGATGTTGACCTCGACGTCGGAGGTGTTGACGCCGGCGGAATTGTCGATGGCGTCGGTGTTCAGCCGGATGCCGGCGAGCGCCGCTTCGATGCGGCCGCGCTGGGTCATGCCTAAGTTCGCGCCCTCGCCGATCACCTTGCAGCGCAGCTCGCCGCCGGTAACGCGGATGGCGTCGTTGGCGCGGTCGCCGGCCGCCTCGTCGCCTTCGTGCGACGAGCGCACATAGGTGCCGATGCCGCCGAAGAATAACAGGTCGACGCGCGCTTTCAGGATCGCCTTCATCAGCTCCTGCGGCGTCGCCGCCTCGCCGACGCCGAACAGCGTCTGCGCCGCCGGGCTCAGGCGGATTTCCTTGGACGAGCGTGGATAGACGCCGCCGCCCGCCGAAATCAGGCTCTTGTCGTAGTCCTGCCAGCTCGAGCGCGGCAGATCGAACAGCCGCTGGCGCTCGGCAAAGGCCTTCGCCGGATCGGGATCCGGATCGATGAAGATGTCGCGGTGGTCGAACGCCGCCAGGAGCCGCGTGGTTTCTTCGCGCAGCATGCCGTTGCCGAACACGTCGCCCGACATGTCGCCGACGCCGACGCACGTGAACGGCGTTTCGTGGATGTTGACGTCCATCTCGCGGAAGTGGCGCTTGACCGATTCCCAGGCGCCGCGCGCGGTGATGCCCATGACCTTGTGGTCGTAGCCGGCCGAGCCGCCGGAGGCGAAAGCGTCGCCGAGCCAATAGTCGTGCTCGATCGAGATCGCGTTGGCAATGTCGGAGAAGGTGGCGGTGCCCTTGTCGGCGGCGACGACGAGATAGGGATCGTCGCCCTCGTGCCGCACCACGCATTCGGGCGGGATGATGCTGCCGTCGTGATGGATGTTGTCGGTGATGTCGAGCAGCGTCGAGATGAACAGCTTGTAGGTGGCGACGCCCTCGGCCTGGAACTGCTCGCGCGTCGGGTTCTTCGGCATCAGCTTGGGCACGAAGCCGCCCTTGGCGCCGACCGGTACGATCACCGCGTTCTTCACCTGCTGCGCCTTCACCAGGCCGAGGATCTCGGTGCGGAAATCCTGCGGCCGGTCCGACCAGCGAATGCCGCCGCGCGCCACCTTGCCGAAGCGCATGTGCACGCCTTCGACGCGCGGCGAATAGACGAAGATCTCGTAGAGCGGGCGCGGCAACGGCAGGTCGGTGATCTTGCCGCTCGCGAATTTGATGGCGAGCAGCGCCCTCGGCCCGCCGTCTTTGTCGGTCTGATAGAAATTGGTGCGGACCGCCGACTGCACGGCGTTGACGAAATGGCGCAGGATGCGGTCCTCGTCGAGACTATCGACCTGCTGCAACGCCTCTTCGATGCGTGCGGCGATGTCTTTCTGCTTGGTCTCGCGTTGCTGCGCCGCCTCCGGGCGCGGATCGAAGCGGGCGTAGAACAATGCGACGATTTCGGCGGCGATGCCGGAATGTTTCGTCAGCGTCGTCCACATGTAGTCCTGCGAATAGGGCACGCGCACCTGGCGCAAAAAGCGCGACAGCGTGCGGATCAGCGCCACCTCGCGCCAGGCGAGGCCGGCCGACAGAGTGAGCGCGTTGTAGCCGTCGTTCTCGGCCTGGCCGCGCATCACCATCAGGAAAGCGGCTTCCAGCTGCGCCTTGCCGGCATCGAGATCGATCATGCCGCCGTCGCGCCGCTCCAGCAGCATGTCGTGGAACCACAGCCGCGCGGCGCCGCGCGGCGCGATGCGGTAGGTGCGCTCGTCGACCACCGTGAAGGCCATGTTCTCCAGCACCGGCACGCGTTCCGACAGCGGCAGCGGCCGGCCGAGGCTCCACACGCGCAGCGACACGTTCTGCCGTTCTTCCGCGTTGCGGTGGCGGAAGTCGACGGCGAGCGGGCGCTCTTCGGTCAGCCCTTCGATGGTGCGGATGTCGCTGGCGGCGATCGTCGGCGCATAGAATTCGTGGAACCCCTGCGAGAAGGCGCCACGGTAACGCTCGAACAGCATGCGCACTTTGTCGGGTGGATAGATCAGCGTCAGTGCGTCGTGCAGCCCGTCGGTCCACGAGCGCACGATGATGCCGACTTCGCGCTCCAGCGTCGCGCTGTCGATCGACGGCGTCGCGCCGCCGGAGCGGCCGATGATAAAATGCACGCGCACCAGCGGCCCTTCCGGGAAGAACGGATAGAACGCCGAGACGTGTCCGATGAACGCACGGCTGAGATATTCGCCGATCTGCTCGCGAATGTGGCTATCGTAGCGATCGCGCGGCACGTAGACGAAAACCGATACGAAACGGTCGAAGCGGTCGCGCCGGGCCAGCACGCGCAGGCGCGGCCGCTCGTCGAGCTGCAGGATGGAGAGCGCAAAGTGAAACAGCGTGTCCTCGTCGACCTGGAACAGCTCGTCGCGCGGAAAATTCTCCAAGACGTTGGTCAGCGCCTTGCCGGAATGGCTGTTGGCGTCGAAGCCGGCGCGCTGCTCGACGCTGGCGATCTTGCGCCGCAGATAGGGAATGCTGTGCGCGGTGCGCGTATAGGCGGTCGAGGTGAACAGGCCGACGATGCGCTGTTCGCCGACCAGATTGCCGGAGGCGTCGAAACGCTTGATGCCGACATAATCGAGATAGACGCGCCGGTGCACGCGCGCGTGGATGTTGGCCTTGGCGATGATCAGAAGCCGCGGCTCGCGCAGGAACGCCATGATCTCCGGCGTGTATTCGAGCAATTCGTCGCCGCGCTTGAGCACCTTGAGATCGGGCGAGCGCATGATGCCGAGTGCGCCGTCGATATCGGGCGCAAGCGTATTGCCGTCGAAGGTGTAGTTGCGCACGCCGAGGAAGGTGAAATTGTCCGCCAGGAGCCATTGCAGGAACTGGATCGCTTCGGCGATCTCGTCGACCGGCAGCGGCGGCGGATTGGTCTTGAGGTCGGCGACCGCGCTATTCACGCGCTCGAGCATGGGGCGCCAGTCCTGCACCGCCAGCCGCACCTCGCCGAGCACCCCGGTGAGCGCATGCACGATGTCGGCGCGCGCTGCCGCGTCGGCGATCGGCTCGAGGTGGATATGGATGAAGCTCTCGCGCGCGCTGCCGGTCGCGTCCGCCGCGCCGAGCGAGACGAGCTTGCCGCCGTCGCGCCGCACGCCGAACACCGGATGCGTCACCAGTTGCACGTTGAGCCGCCGCTCGGCGAGTTCGCCCATCACCGAGTCGAACAAAAACGGCATGTCGTCATTGACGATCTCGACGACGGCGACCGATTTGCGCGCGCCCGATTCGTTCAGCGTGACGTTTTCACAACGGATTTTCGGTGCGCCCGGCTGCCGCTCGTTGAGGAAATCGAAGGCGCGCTCGGCCAGCAACGCGAGATCGGCGACGGCGTAGCACAGCACGTCCTCCGCCACCGCGCGCGCATAAAGCTGGGCGACGAAATTCGCCGGGATGTCGCTGCGGCGCGCGGCAAGCGCTGAGCCGGCCTGCTCGATGACGGCGCGGGCGGCATCCGTGTGCTCGCTCACCGAAAATTCGAGAGCCATGGCGGCGGGTTCGGGCTGAGGGAATCGGTCGAGCATGGATTGATGAGTTTTCACGTTCCAGGTCGGGCCGTCGAGAGCAACACACCATTTGGTGACGCCGCCGTGACGGCTGCACGAAACGTCTTTCGCGGCCGCAATAAGATACTGACAGAGAAGGCAAAAGCATGGTCGCGCGGTCGTATCGCGCACCCGCGGAACGTTGTAGTCTTGGCGGCGGATGAGGACATCGAGGGCGCTTGCAATGCACAAACCGAATAAACCGGCCAAAACCGTCAACAAGGCCGCCAGCGCCAAGCCATCGCTGCACGCCATCAAGGGTGGCAAGCTCGCGGCCAAGCCGGCGGCGCCCAAGGCAGTGGCGCCGATAGCGGCCGACGATGCGCCGATCATCGCGCTCGATCTGCCGATGGCGAAGCTTACGCCGGCGATGGCGGCCTATTTCAAGAAGTGCCAGGACAGACTCGGCTTCGTCCCGAACGTACTGGTCGCCTACGCCTTCGACATGACGAAGCTCGAAGCCTTCGTCGCCATGTACAACGACCTGATGCTGGGCGAGAGCGGGCTCTCCAAGCTCGAGCGCGAGATGATCGCGGTCGCGGTGTCGTCGCAGAACCGCTGCTACTACTGTCTCACCGCGCACGGCGCCGCGGTGCGGCAATATTCCGGCAATCCGCTGCTCGGCGAGCAGATCGTGATGAACTATCGCGCCGCGCGGCTCAACAAACGCCAGCGCGCCATGCTCGACTTCGCGGTCAAGCTCACCGCGCAGCCGGCCAATGTCGAGGACGGCGACCGCGAGCGGCTGCGCCGCGCCGGCTTCTCCGACCGCGACATCTGGGACATTGCGGCGATTGCCGGCTTCTTCAACATGTCGAACCGCGTCGCCTCGGCCACCGACATGCGGCCGAACACCGTGTATCATGGGCAGGCGCGGTGAGTTTCTACCCGCTCATTCCCGCGCAAGCGGGAATCCAGCTAAAATGAAAAAGGACTGGGTCCCCGCTTTCGCGGGGACGAGCGGAAAAAATTGATGCGCCGCATATTCGCATTCGTCATTGTTCTGTTCGCCGCCGCCGGCGCTCACGCGCAGGTCGCGCCGCTCGACCGCGCGCCGGCCATTGCGCCGGCGACCGCGATCCTCGCCCACAACGGCATGGTGGTGGCGCAGGAGCAACGCGCCGCCCGCATCGGCGTCGAGATCCTCGACCGCGGCGGCAACGCGGTGGACGCGGCGGTCGCTGTCGGTTTTGCCCTCGCGGTTACCTACCCGCGCGCCGGCAATCTCGGCGGCGGCGGCTTCATGGTGATCCATCTCGCCAAAGGCGTCGACACCACCATCGACTATCGCGAAACCGCCCCGGCGGCGGCAACTCCCACCATGTTCCTCGACGCCAAGGGCAATCCCGATGCGCAGAAGTCGCGCGACTCAGGCCTCGCCGTTGGCGTGCCCGGCACGGTGGCGGGCCTGGCAATGGCGCACAGGAAATACGGCTCCGGCAGACTCTCGCTTGCCGACCTCATCGCGCCGGCGATCCGCCTGGCCCAGCAGGGCTTCCCGGTCGAGGACGACACCGCCGATACGCTGCCGCGCGCGAAGGAGCGACTGGCGCGTTGGCCGTCGTCGGCCGGCATTTTCCTCAACGGCGGCGAGGCGCCGCACGAAGGCGACCGCCTGCTGCAATTCGATCTCGCCGACACCTTGAGCGCGATCGCGCAGGAAGGTCCGCGCGCCTTCTACGAGGGCCGTGTCGCCGAGGAGATTGCCGCCGCGGTGCGCGGCGCCGGCGGCATCATGACGGTAGACGATCTGAAGAACTACCGCGCGGTCGAACGCCCGCCGGTGCGCGGCAGCTATCGCGGCTACGACATCGTTTCCATGCCGCCGCCCTCGGCCGGCGGCGTGGCGCTGATCGAGATGCTTAACATCCTCGAAGGCTACGACCTCGGCCATCTCGCGCGCGCCGAAGCGCTGCACGACGAGATCGAGGCGATGAAGCGCGCTTACGCCGACCGCGCCGTCTACATGGGCGACCCCGACAGCGTGAAGATGCCGCTCGCCGCCCTCATCTCGAAACGCTACGCCGCGACCTTGCGCGCTGGCATTACCGGCAAGGCGACGCCCGCCGCCGACATCAGGCCCGGCAAGCCGGGCGACACCGAAGGCAAGAACACCACGCATTTCTCCGTCATCGACCGCGACGGCAACGCGGTGTCGAACACCACCACGCTGAATTTCTCCTATGGCCTCGGCCTGGTCGCCGACGGCACCGGCGTGCTGCTCAACAACGAGCTCGACGATTTCACCGCCAAGCCGGGCACGGCCAATGCCTACGGTCTCGTCGGCTTTGCCGCCAATCTGCCGGGACCGGGCAAGCGGCCGCTGTCGTCGATGACGCCGACCATTGTGCTCAAGGACGGCAAGCCGGTGCTGATCACCGGCTCGCCCGGCGGCAGCCGCATCATCACCGCGGTGCTGCAGGTCATCACCAACGTGCTCGACTTCCATATGCCGATCGACAAAGCGGTGAGCGCGCCACGGCTGCATAACCAGTGGGAGCCGGACTTAACTTATGTCGAGCCGGGTTTCCCGCCGGCCATGCTCGAGGCGCTGAAAGCGCGCGGTCACACCATCGTGCCGACCGAGCCGCACACTTCGGCGAATTCGATCCAAGTGATCCCAAAGACCGAGTTCACGCCGCAAGGATACGTCGGCGCCGCCGACCGCCGCACCCGCGGCGCGCTGGCGGCGGGGTATTGAAAAACAAAAAGCCCGCCTTCGCTGAAGCTACGGCGGGCACCTTCGCGTTCTGAGACTGGCAAGCCAGTCGAAGCAGCGAAGCAGCGAAGACTGGAGCGGGCGAAGGGATTCGAACCCTCGACCCCGACCTTGGCAAGGTCGTGCTCTACCCCTGAGCTACACCCGCATCCGAGAGATATATTTGGCCGGCAGGGCCGGCCGCCAAGGCCGTTCCTATAGCCAAAAGATTGACGCCTTGGCAACCGCGACGCGGCGAGGCCGTTAATCCCGCTTAACCCGCCGCTTGTGGCGCTTGGCGTGCATGGCCGGCTCGCTGACCTTGGGCGCGTACCAGCCCTCCCAGCGCGGGTTCGGGTTGCAAAAGCCGCGATTGCCAGCGATCACGTTGGGCCTGCATTCCTCGATCGAGTTATACTGGCAGTCCCAATAGACAGTGCCGTAGCCGAAATTGATGATCGCGCACCAGGGCGCTTCCGGCCGGGCCTCTGCCGGTTGCAGATGGAAGATTACGGCAGCCAGGGCGATCGCCCCGCCGCAAATCAGGCGTTTCATAGTCGGCCTCTCGGATTGCCGTTCGTTATAACACCACATAAGCCATCCCATTCATGTCCGCCACGCCCGATCAGCTCTTCGCCGCGCTCGATGCCCTCGGCATCGCCCACACGACCGTGTCGCACCCGCCGGTGTTCACGGTCGAACAGGCCGCCCGCCTGCGGGGGCAGATCCCCGGCGGTCATACCAAGAACCTGTTCCTGCGCGACAAGAAATACGAGCTTTATCTGGTGGTGGCGCTGGAAGATGCCGAGATCGAGCTTAAAGGCCTGCACCGCCAGTTGGGCGCCACCGGGCGCTTCTCGTTCGGCTCCTCCGATCTGTTGCGCGAGGTGTGGGGCGTCGAGCCCGGCGCGGTGACGCCGTTCGGCGCCATCAACGACCGCCAAGGCCGCGTCACGGTGGTGCTCGATGCCGCCATGATGGAACACGAGACCCTCAACTATCACCCGCTGGTCAACACCATGACCACGTCGATCAAGCGCGACGATCTGGTCAAGTTCCTGCAGTGGACCGGGCATATCCCCCGCATCGAACGGGTGTCCGGCCGCCCCGGCGGCACGTCCTGACCCGATTGCATTCGGTCCGCGGATAACCCATGTAATCGGGCATATAACCGGGCGACGGGCCCGAAACGGCGAGGATTCATGCTGCAAAACGGCGGGGCAATGGCGGCGGCGGCCGACAGCGTGGTGATCGATACCACGACACAAGGCTTCATGAAGGACGTCATCGAGGAATCCAAGCGCCAGCCGGTGTTGGTGGATTTCTGGGCGTCGTGGTGCGGGCCATGCAAGCAGCTCACGCCGGTCCTGGAAAAGGCGGTAAAGTCGGCCAAGGGCAAGGTCAAGCTTGCCAAGATGGACATCGACAAGCACCCGGAAATTCCCGGCCAGATGGGCATCCAGTCGATCCCGGCGGTGGTCGCGTTTGCCAACGGCCAGCCGGTCGACGGCTTCATGGGCGCGCTGCCCGAGAGCCAGGTGATTGCGTTCCTCGAGCGCGTCACCAAGAGCAAGATCGGCGCGGAAGAAAAAGATCAGTTGAAGGCGGCCGACGAGGCGCTCGCTGCCGGCAACGCCGCGGAAGCCGCCAATCTCTACGGTCAACTGCTCATGCACGACGGCGGCAATATCGCCGCGCTCGCCGGCCTCGCGCGCTGCTACGTGCAGACCGGCGCGCTCGAGCAGGCGAAGCAGACGCTGGCCATGGTGCCGGAGGCCAAACACAACGACGCGGCCGTCGCCGCCGCGCGCGCGGCGCTCGACGTCGCCGAGCAGGCGAAGTCGGTCGGCCCGATCGACGAACTGGAGCAGAAAATCGCCGCCAACCCGCTCGATCATCAGGCGCGCTTCGATCTTGCCGCCGCGCTCAACGCCAAGGGCAAGCGCACCGAGGCCGCCGAGCAACTGCTTGCCATCGTCAAGCGCGACCGCAAATGGAACGAGGACGCCGCGCGCAAGCAGCTCATCCAGTTTTTCGAAGCCTGGGGTCCGACCGACGCGGCGACCGTGGACGGTCGCAAGCGGCTGTCGTCGATTTTGTTTTCGTAGCGCATGATCCCGAAAAGTGGGAACCGGTTTTCGGAAAAGATCGTGCGCAATTGAAATGTTTTCGCGCCGGGACGGCACCGGCCCGCGGGGTAAACTGCAATGCCGATGAACGCCCAATACCGCCGGCCGATCGATCTGCCAGAAGTCATTCCGGTGTTTCCGCTGCCGGGCGCGCTGCTGCTGCCGCGCGGACAGATGCCGCTCAACATCTTCGAGCCGCGCTATCTCGCCATGATCGACGACGCCTTGCGCGACGGCCACCGGCTGATCGGCATGATCCAGCCCGACGTCGCGCACAGCGGCCGCGCCGACAAGCCGCCGCTGTTCAAGGTCGGCTGCGTCGGCCGCATCACCCAGCTCGCCGAGTCGGGCGATGGCCGCTATCTCATCGAACTCACCGGCGTGGCGCGTTTCCGCGTCGAGCAGGAATTGCCGGTGAAGACCGAGTACCGGCAATGCCGCGTCAGCTACGCGCCGTTCGCCGACGATTTCATCGCGCGCAAGGGCGAGGAGGCGGTCGATCGCAACGCTGTGCTCAAGGCGCTGCGCGCCTTCATGAAGGCCAATAAATTGCAGGCGGACTGGGAAGGCATCGACCAGGCGCCGAACGAGGCGCTGGTCAACGCGCTCGCCATGATGTCGCCCTACGGGCCGCCGGAGAAGCAGGCGCTGTTGGAGGCGCCCGACCTCAAGACGCGTGCCGAACTGCTGGTGGCCATCACCGAAATCGAACTCGCCAAGAAGAACACCGAGGGCGAGTCGCCGCTGCAGTAGCCGATTGCGTCATGATTGGGCTTGTCCCAGCCATCCACGGCTTTACTGTATGGCGAAGACGTGGATGCCCGGCACCAGGCCGGGCATGACGAGTGAGAACACCATGACCACCACCCCGCCCACCGAACCACCGGCCGCCAGCATCGATCCCAAGCTCTTGGAAATCCTGGTCTGCCCGCTGACCAAGACGACGCTGGAATACGATCCCGTGCGGCAGGAACTGATCTCGCGCAAGGCCAAGCTCGCCTATCCAATCCGCGATGGCATCCCGATCATGCTGCCGGAAGAGGCGCGCAGGCTGGAGTGAGGCATTGCTGTCATCACCCGCGAAAGCGGGTGATCCAGTGAACACAGCGGGTATAATCAAGCGAGGCGACTATAGCGTTCGTTGGACCGGATTTTGGAGACCGCGCCTGCCCAGGGTGCCCGCAAGGCCTACGCCCGCGCGCCTGGCAGGCCAATCGCCCGAAAAGGGGGGGTCGGACGTTACAGCAAATGTGCTCTAGCTCGCTCTAAGCTGCGAAGCGAGAGAAGCTAGTAGTTTATCGGCGGAAAGCGTATGCTGGCGCCTTGCTGGAAGGTCGGAGAAACTATGGGCATCGAGGTTCAACAGCCCACCCGGGCGGGGCGGATGTCGGCCGAACGATTCCGTGCGTTCCAAGATGGCCGCCCTGACCACGAGCGCTGGGAGCTCATTGCAGGGGTTCCTATGATGATGGCGCCGCCGACCATCGCGCATAATCGCATCGCCAGCAATCTTGAGCGTCTGCTCAACGACGCCTTAACTGCCCATGACGCCACACGTTTGGCGACACAGCGTCCCGGCGTGGAGATTTCCTCCGGCGATTACAAGCCAGAACCTGACGTCGGCGTCATCGACGCCGATTATGCGGCCAATCAACGCTTCGTCGATCGCGCCTACCTACTGGCGGAAGTCGTGTCGGACACTGACGAAGTGTTGGTCCCGAACACTGACATGAAGTGGGTCGACGTCAAGCGCAATATCTATCTCGATCATTCGGCATGCGAAGCGGTGCTAATCATTGAACAGGATAGGATGGAAGTTCGCGTCGATGTGAAGACGGACAAAGGCTGGAGTTCACAAAAGCTTGGCCCAGCGGACACTTTGCGTCTGCCCGGGTTTGGCCTGACTTGTGCAGTTGCCGATCTGTACGAAGGTACCCCGCTTCAACCGCGCCCGAGCCGCCAACATACCGTATGACCGCGGTGCTCCCGCTGTAGCGCGCCTACTCGCACCTGCTTTTGTAGCGAACTACAACCGGTGCGGCCCGTGCCAAATCTGGTCCAACGAACGCTATAGTCGCCTCAAGCGACCACTGGGACTACTGGATGCCCGCTGGAGTTTATCCTCGCGAAAGCGCGGCGGCGCATGACAGTGATTAAGGAAGGAAACCGCAATGATCAAAATCTGGGGGCGCAATACCTCGTCCAACGTGCAGAAGGCCATGTGGGCCGTGGGCGAGCTCGGGCTTAAGCATACGCGCATCGACATCGGCGGCGCCTTCGGCATGAACAAAGAGCCGAAATACCTGGCGATGAATCCGAACGGCCTGGTGCCGACGCTGGAGGAGGAGGACGGCTTCCTGCTGTGGGAATCGAATTCCATCGTGCGCTATCTCGCCGGCAAGCACGACAAAACCGGCGTGCTGGAGCCCAAAGACCCCAAGCAGCGGGCGCTGGCGAACCAATGGATGGACTGGCAGTTGTCGGTGATAGGCCCGGCCATTACGCCGGTGTTCTGGGGCCTGGTCCGCACGCCGCCGGAGAAGCGTGACGCCAATGCGATCGCCGCCGGCAAGGAGAAGACGATCGCCTCCGCGAAGATGATGGACGCGCAGCTTGGCAAGACCGCGTTCTTGGCCGGCCCGAACTTTTCCTACGGCGACATCCCGGTCGGCATCATGATCTATCGCTACGTGCAGCTCATTCCCGAGCGGCCGCCGACGCCGAATCTCGATCGCTGGTATGCCGCGATCTCGAGCCGCAAGGCATTCAAGGAGCAGGTTGGCAGCGTTCCGCTGTCGTGAGCCGGACACCGATGTTCCGCTGCACAGCAGAGAAACTATAGCGCCTCGCCCCTGAGCAGCTTCGGCACGTCGCCAGTAAAGCCCGCCGCCTCGCGGATGAACACGCGCTTGAGCGCCGGCAGACGCTCGACCACGCCGAGGCCGAGGTCGCGCGCCAGGCGCAGCGCGTCGGAGCTGTTGGAGAACAGCCGGTTCAAACCATCGGTGGCGACGCCCATGGTCATGGTGTCGAAGCGGCGCCAGCGCTGGTAACGCTCGAGCACGTCGGCGGCGCCGATATCGAGGCCGAGCCGCGCCGCATCGGCGACCGCTTCCGCCAGCGCGGCGACGTCGCGCAGCCCCATGTTCAGCCCCTGCCCGGCAATGGGGTGAATAATGTGCGCGGCGTCGCCGATCAGCGCCAGCCGCTCGGCGATGAACGAGCGCGCGGTGAACAGGCCCAGCGGAAAGGCGCGGCGCGGCCCGATCACGGTGAGATCGCCGAGATGCAGGCCGAAGCGTTTCTCCAACTCGGCGTGGAAGTCCTCATCCGGCAGCGCGACAATGCGCTCCGCCTCGCGCGCGCTCTCGGTCCACACGATCGACGAGCGCTTGCCTGTTAAAGGCAGGATGGCGAACGGCCCCGCCGGCAGAAAATGCTCCTCGGCGCGGCCATTGTGATCGCGCTCGTGCGCGACGGTGCAGACGATCGCCGACTGATCGTAATTCCAGCCGTGCGTGGCGATGCCGGCCTGCTCGCGGATTTTCGATTTGGCGCCATCGGCGCCGACCAGAAGGCGCGCCGCGATCGTCTTTCCGCCGGCAAACGCGACGTCGATCGCATTCACCGCCGGTGCAAAACCGGCAACCGCGTCCACGCGCAAATCGACGCCGATTACTTTCGCCTTGTTCACCAGTGCGTCGATCAGATGGCGGTTCTCGACCATATGCGCGAAGGGCTCGCCCTCCTCCACGTCGCCGCCGAAGCTGAGGAAGGTCGGCCGCACCGCGTCGTCGAGCTTGGAATCGGTGATCACCATGTCGAGCATGGGCTGGGCATCGGCGGCGACCGCGTCCCAGATGCCGATCGCCTCGAACAGGCGGCGCGCTGCGGCCGCGATCGCCGAGGCGCGCGGATCTTTCGACGGCGCGGTGGCCAGCGCCGGATCGGCCACCGTCACCGCGAAGGCCTCGCCCAGCCCCTCGCGCAGGGCGACAGCCAGCGCCAGGCCGGCAAAGCCCGCCCCGCCGATCACCAGATCGACCTTTTTTTGGTGGTCGTTCAGAGCCTTCGGCATCGGACTTTCGTTGCAGCTTCCTTGTAAATCTTGAGCCAGCATAGCAGGTTGGGGTCCGTATTCGACGACAAACCGGTCCTAAACATGACCTCCAGCACTTCCGCCGTCCAAGACCTGCTCGAAATCCTCGATCTCGAGCCGCTGGAGGTGAACCTGTTCCGCGGCCGTTCGCCGCAAACCGGCTGGCAGCGGGTGTTCGGCGGCCAGGTGATCGGCCAGGCGCTGGTCGCCGCGGTGCGCACGGTCGAAGGCCGGCCGCCGCATTCCATGCACGCCTATTTTCTGCTGCCCGGCGACCCCAAGGTGCCGATTATCTATGACGTCGACCGCATCCGCGACGGCAAAAGCTTTACAACCAGGCGCGTGACCGCGCGCCAACATGGCCATCCGATCTTCTCCATGCTGGTGTCGTTCCACTCGGACGAGCCCGGCCTCAACCATCAAGCGAAAATGCCGGACGTGCCGCCGCCGGAGAAACTGCCGAGCGAAGCCGAGGTGCGCGAAAAAATCCTGCCCACGATGCCCGATCCGGTACGGCGCTACTACGAGCGCGAGCGGCCGATCGAGCTGCGCCCGGTCGAGTTCGAGCGTTATCTCGGCAAGAAATATCCCGACGGCCGCTTCAACGTCTGGATCAAAACCACCGGCCGGCTGCCGGACGATCCGGCGATCCATCAATGCGTGCTGGCTTACACGTCCGACATGGGACTGCTCGATACGGCGCTGGTACCGCACGGGCGCACGCTGTTCGAGAAGGAATTCATGGCCGCGAGCCTCGATCATGCATTGTGGCTGCATCGGCCGTTCCGCGCCGACGAGTGGCTGCTTTATGCCCAGGATTCGCCCAATCTGCACGGCTCGCGCGGTTTCTCGCGCGGCTTGATCTTCACCCGTGACGGCACGCTGGTCGCCTCGGTGGCGCAAGAAGGCCTGGTCCGGCGGCGCAACGCCCCCTAATTCAGATCATGAAGCGATTCTTCGCGGCCTTCGTATTTCTCATGTCGCTGTCGGCGGCAGCGCTCGCCGCTTCCGGCAGACAGCCAGCGCCGCCTGGCGCTTTGCCAAGCGCGCCGCCGCAATACACGCGCTTCACCGTTTCTGAATTGACGCGCGGATTTCTCGTGCTCTCGTTCGGCTCCGATCTGCACATCGGCGCGGCGCCGCGCGGCATCCGCCGCTTCGATCATCCGATCCGCGCCGCAGTGATTTCCGCCGGCAGCGTCGATCGCGCCGCAGCCATGCGCCACGTGCTCGAAGATTTCGCGGACCAAGTGCCCAGCCTGCGGCTGACCGTCGTGTCCGACGCGGCGGCGGCCGACATCGAGGTGCATCTGATCGACGAACGAGATTTCAGACCGGCACTCCGCGGCGTGTTCGGCGCCCGCGTCGCCCGGGTTTTCATCGCGCGCACCGACCCGCAATACATGACCAGCGTGAAGTCGGATCCGGGCGGCGGCATCGAGCGTGCGATATCCTTCGTCATCGTCGACAAGGGCGACGGCGTCTTTCGCGACTGCGCCTATCACGAATTGCTGCACGCCTTCGGTCTGTCGAACCACGACCAGCACAACCCCTGGACCACGCTCAACCAGAAACGATTGGTCGGCTACCTCACCGTCTACGACCGCGCCCTGCTCACGCTGCTCTACGACCCGCGCATCGAGCCCGGCACGACCGCGCAACAGGCCCGCGCCCGGCTGCCCGCGCTCATTGACGACCTTAGCCTCGCCGGCGCGACGGAGCAGCAAGTAGGACAATAGTACTGCCCTAGACTGACCGCCTGCGCGGGGATTGCCTTTGGAAACGGCAAGAATGCCGCTTAATTTTTGATCCAACTGTCGATACGCTAGGCAATACACCCTGCGCGGCAGCCCGCCGCACGGGCCACCCTTCGGCGTTCGATCGAGAAAAGTCCGCTCCTCCACTTAAATCAAGGGCGGAGCCCGGCTTTCCGGGTAGATCGAACGCCAGCCAGATTTCGCCGGGAAGGACAATCATGAAGCTGGTCATTGCGGTCATCAAACCGTTCAAGCTCGACGAGGTGCGCGACGCCCTCACCCGCATCGGCGTGCACGGCATGACCGTGAACGAGGTCAAGGGCTATGGGCGGCAGAAAGGTCACATGGAGATTTATCGCGGCGCCGAATACGCGGTGAATTTCCTGCCCAAGCTGCGCATCGAGGTCGCGGTCTCCAGCGACCACATCGACCAGGTGACGGAAGCGATCGCCGCCGCCGCCAAGACCGGACAGATCGGCGACGGAAAAATCTTTGTCACGCCGCTCGAGCAGGCCGTGCGCATTCGCACCGGCGAAACCGACGATAGCGCGCTGTAGCAGCTTCTCGCCCGGGCCGATCATCCTTCGAGGCTCGCTTCGCTCGCAGCTCAGGATGACGGAGCCAATCCGACTAATGCCAAGTCTCTTGCTGGGGGAAATGAAAATGACACGGCTGCACCAACGCCTCGCTAGTGTGATCGGCGTCGCGGCGACTCTGATGGCCTCGCCCGCCTTCGCGGCAACCGCCAAGATCGACGCCGCCGACACCGCCTGGATGATGGGCGCGACCGGCCTGGTGTTGATGATGACCATCCCCGGCCTCGCGCTGTTCTACGCCGGCATGGTGCGCAAGAAGAATGTGCTCGCCACCATGGCGCAGTGCATGGCCGCCACCTTCCTGGTTTCCGTGCTGTGGGCAGTAATTGGCTATTCGCTGACCTTCACCGGCGACGGCGCCTATATCGGCACGCTCGACCGCGTCTTTCTCAACGGCATGACCATCAATTCGATCTCGCCTTTTGCCAAGACCATCCCGGAAGCCCTGTTCATGATTTATCAGATGACCTTCGCGGTCATCACCGTGGCGCTGGTGGCCGGCTCGGTCGCCGATCGGTTCCGCTTCGCGGCATTCCTGTTGTTTTGCGTGTTCTGGCTGCTGCTGGTCTATGTACCGATCGCGCATTGGGTATGGGGCGGCGGCTTCCTCGGCCAATACGGCGTGATCGATTTTGCCGGCGGCCTCGTCGTGCATCTCAATGCCGGCATCGCCGGCCTGGTCGCCGCCTACGTCATCGGCAAGCGACGGGGCTATGGCAGCGAGAATCTGTCGCCCTACGATTTGACGTTGGCGGTGATCGGCACCGGCTTGCTCTGGGTCGGCTGGTTTGGCTTCAACGGCGGCTCCGCGCTCGGCGCCAATGCGCGCGCCGCCTTCGCCATCACCTCGACGCATCTCGCCGCCAGCGCCGGCGCCTTTACCTGGATGGCGCTGGAGTGGTGGACGCGCGGCAAGCCCTCGGTGCTCGGCATGATCTCCGGCGCGGTGGCGGGGTTGGGCACCATCACGCCGGCATCCGGATTCGTCATGCCGATGCAAGGCGTGCTGATCGGCGTCATCGCCGGCGGCGTCTGCTTCTGGGCCTGCACCTGGCTCAAGCTCAAGCTGGGCTATGACGACTCGCTCGATGTCTTCGGCGTGCATGGCATCGGCGGATTGACCGGCACCTTCCTCGCCGGCGTGCTGGCGGTCGGCGCCCTGTCCACTAGCCCCGAATTGCCGGGCGGCGTATCCGGCCTACTCGAAGGCAATCCGCGGCAGGTTCTGGCCCAGCTCGTCGGCATCCTGGTGACCCTGGCGTGGTCGGGCATCATGACTTTCGTGGTGCTCAAGCTGGTCGGCGCCATTGTGCCGCTACGCGTGCGCCATGAGGACGAGGTGATGGGCCTCGACGTCACCCAGCACGGCGAAGCGCTGCAATAGCGGAATTTTGCGCCGAACCCCCCGCTTGGGGCTGCAATTTTATCTCCCCGAAGGCGTGCTTAAAAATTAAGCAGGCCTTCTGAGTCTTGGCGCGAGATTGGGCTAAGGCTCATCGAGGCATTCGGCCCCTCGTCTCGATCGTAAAAATTCGTTCACCGAATCAGTCAGATGCGGCCCAGTCCGGCATCTGGCACGGCGTTTGATTCTCCTGGCGCGGCCATGCCTGCGAAGCTTGCTTTGTGGGCCCGGCTCAGTGAACCCGCCCGCACTGCGTGAATGTACAAAACGGGCTCAAGCGGGGATCGAATCCATGAAAATCGTCATGGCCATTATCAAGCCTTTCAAACTCGACGAGGTCCGCGACGCTCTGACCTCCATCGGGGTGCAAGGGCTAACTGTCACCGAAGTCAAGGGCTACGGGCGTCAAAAGGGCCACACGGAAATCTACCGTGGGGCCGAGTATGCGGTGAGCTTCCTCCCGAAAATAAAAGTGGAAGTGGCGGTGGCGACCAACCAGGTCGACAAAGTCATCGGCGCCATCACCGGAGCCGCCAAAACAGGTCAGATCGGCGACGGCAAGATTTTCGTCTTTGCCATCGATAGCGCGGTGCGCATCCGCACCGGCGAAACCGACGCCGCGGCGCTCTAGTCACCCGCACCGCAAAACAATTCGGACAGGAGTAAGACCATGACGTTGAAGAAATCCTCCCGTGCGGGGCTTGCAGCTCTCGCTCTTGGAGTTCTGCTCAGCCTGTTTCTGAGCCTGGCGACGTATAGTACGTCGTACGCCCAGACGCCGGCTCCCGGCGCGGCTCCGGCTGCGCCTGCGGCGGCGCCCGCTCCGGCGCCGGCGCCTGCGGCGGCTCCGGCGGCAGCGCCGACGCCGTCCTGCGCCAGCGATCCGGATCCCAAGAAAGCCGTCACCGCCAAGTGCTCGCCCAACTCGGGTGACACCGCCTGGATGCTCACCTCCATGGCGCTGGTGCTGATGATGACCGTTCCGGGCCTTGCCCTGTTCTACGGCGGCATGGTGCGCAAGAAGAACGTGGGCGACACGGTGATGACGAGCTTCGCCGTCACCTGTCTGGTCACCATCGTCTACGCGATCCTTACCTACACCTTGGCGTTCACGCCGGGTTCGCCCTACATCGGCGGGCTCAGTCGTCTGTTCCTGCAGGGCATCCTGAGCGACATCTCCTCAGGCGCCGGCAACCCAAACGGCCTCGCCGTGACGATCCCCGAGACCGTGTACATGTGCTTCCAGATGACCTTCGCGATCATCACTCCTGCGCTGATCGCGGGCGCCTTCGCCGAGCGCATGAAGTTTTCCGCCATGCTCTGGTTCATGGGCCTGTGGTCGATCTTCGTCTACGCGCCGGTCGCGCATTGGGTCTGGGGTTCGGACGGCATGCTGTCGTCCGGAAATTCCGACGCGATGATCCACGTGCTCGACTTCGCCGGCGGCACCGTCGTGCATATCAACGCCGGCGTTGCCGGTTTGATGTGCGCGATCATGCTCGGCAAGCGCAAGGATACCGGCCCTGCTCACAACATGGTGCTGACCCTGATCGGCGCCTCGCTGCTGTGGGTCGGCTGGTTCGGCTTCAACGCGGGTTCGGCGGTCACCGCCGGTCTGCAAGCCGGCATGGCGATGACCGTGACGCAGATCGCCACCGCGGTCGCGGCCTTCACCTGGATGCTGGTTGAATGGGCCGCGCGCGGCAAGCCGACCGTTGTCGGCATCTCCTCCGGCGCGGTCGCCGGCCTCGTCGCCATCACTCCGGCGTCGGGCTTCGTCGGCCCAGTCGGCTCGATGGTCATCGGCGTCGCCGC
>DATJVE010000009.1:0-11681 GCA_035501975.1 Pseudolabrys sp. | reverse complement strand
CGGCCAAAACGTCGTGCAGCTTGCCGTCGGCGCCCCACATGCGGCCCGATTCGCGGATCATAGCCGGCATCGACGCGTCGACGATCACGTCTGAGGGCACGTGCAGGTTGGTGATGCCCTTGTCGGAATTGACCATGGCGAGGCCGGGCCGTTCGGCATAGGCGGCCGCGATATCGGCCTTGATCGCCTTCTTTTCGGCTTCCGGCAGCGTCTCGATCTTCGTCAAGAGATCGCCCACGCCGTTGTTGGGATTGACGCCGAGACGCTTCAGCGTGGCGTCGTGCTTCTTGAACACGTCGGCGAAGAACACGGAAACCGCATGGCCGAACACGATGGGATCGGAGATCTTCATCATGGTCGCCTTCAGGTGCAGCGAGAACAGCACGCCTTCCTTTTTGGCGGCGTCGATCTGCTCGGCGAAGAAGGCGCGCAATGCTTTGCGGCTCATCGCCGCGGCGTCGATGATTTCGCCGGCATCAAGCGCCGTCTTTGCCTTCAGCACCGTGACGGCGCCATCCTTGGCAACAAGTTCGATGCGGGCGTTGGTCGCCGACGGGACGGTGGTCGAGACCTCCGAGCCGTAGAAATCGCCGCCCGGCATGTAGGCCACATGCGATTTGGAATCCTTGCTCCAGGCGCCCATTTTGTGCGGGTTGTTGCGGGCATATTGCTTGACCGCGCCGGCGGCGCGGCGGTCGGAATTGCCCTCGCGCAGCACGGGATTGACGGCGCTGCCGAGCACCTTGCCGTAGCGCGCCTTGATGTCCTTCTCGGCATCCGTCGCGGCGTTGTCCGGATAGTCCGGAACATTGTAGCCCTTGCCTTGCAATTCCTTGATCGCGGCCTTGAGCTGCGGGATCGAGGCGGAGATGTTGGGCAGCTTGATGATGTTGGCCTCGGGCCTCAGCGTGAGCGCGCCGAGTTCGGCGAGTTCGTCGTTGATCCGTTGCGTCGGGGCGAGCTTCTCGGGGAAATTGGCGAGGATGCGGCCGGTCAGCGAGATGTCTTTGAGCTTTATGGACACACCCGCCGTGCCCACGAAGGCTTTGACGATCGGCAGCAGGGAATAGGTCGCGAGCGCCGGAGCTTCATCGACCTTTGTCCATACGATTTCGAGATCTGGCATGTCGGATAAAACCTTTTTGAAGTCGCGCGGACAGCGGAAGGGTGGCCGGCGGCGTGCCTATAGCACCCCGGCCGGAGCGGCGATAGCCGCGATTTTCCGCCGTTCCCAGCAGCCGCGCGCGGACGGGAATTGCGGACAAGCAAGGGTGATGGGCAGCAAAATCTTACCGGCGGCATTGATTCAGATTAAACCCGTCATGCTTTATGGGAGGGCGCGAATACCGCCCAAAGGATGAGCCATGCCGGGTGCCGGCACCGACAAAACCAAACGCTGGAGCGTCGAGCCGGCGCCGATCGTCGTCCTGGTCGAGCCGCAGCTCGGCGAGAACATCGGTGCGGCGGCGCGCGCCATGGCCAATTTCGGCCTGTCGCGCCTAAGGCTGGTCAAGCCGGTGCAGGGTTGGCCGAACGAGAAAGCGCGGGTGATGGCGGCCGGCGCCGACCGCGTGCTCGACGGCGCGCAGCTTTATGACAGCCTGGCCGAGGCGATCGGCGATTGTACTTTTGTCTTAGCGGCAACCGCGCGCAATCATGACCAGGCCAAGCCCGTGGTCGCCGCGGCGCAAGCGGCGGCCGAGATGGCGCCGCGCGTTGCCGCCGGCGAGAATGTCGCCGTCGTCTTCGGCCGCGAGCGTAACGGGCTGGAAAATCACGAGGTCGGACAGGCCGACCGCATTCTGACGCTGCCGGTCAATCCGGCCTTCGCCTCGCTCAATCTGGCGCAGGCGGTGGTGATCGTCGGTTACGAATGGTTCAAGCAGGCAGGAGGTGAACTGCCGTTTGTCATGCCGGACAAGTCCCCGCCGGCCGCGAAGCAGCAGCTCGCGGCGTTTTTCGCCGATCTCGAACGCGAGCTCGACAAAGTCGAATTCTTCCGCCCGGCGGAAAAGCGCGGCACCATGGGCGTCAATTTGCGCAATATCTTCCAGCGCATGGCGCTCAGCCAGCAGGACGTGCGCACGCTGCACGGCGTCATCACCGCGATCGCGCAGGGGCGCAAGGGGCCGGCGCGCGGCGGCGTGCTCGACGGCGCCGGCGCCGAGAAACTGCGCGCGCTGCTCGCCGAGCACGGCGCCGGCCGCGCGCCGTCCGAGCGCACGCCCTTGCGTGGCCTGCCGCGGCTGCTGCGCAGGAATCCGACCGATGCCGAGCGCGCGCTGTGGCAGGCTCTGGTCAACGACCGCCGCTTCGCCGGCCGCGGCTTCAAGCGGCAGGTGCCGATCGGCCCGCACATCGCCGATTTCGTGTCGTTTCCGCTCAAATGCGTCATCGATCTGGTGCCGCCGGCGGAAGGCGAGGCCGCGGCGCGCCTGCGTGGCGACAAGCGGACGTGGCTGCAAGAACACGGCTACCGGGTGACCGAGGTGAGGGCGGCCGATGCGGAAAATGACGTCGGTGCGGTGCTCGACCAACTCGCCCGCGTGGTGTCAGCCCTTTAGCGCCTTCAATTGGGCGGCGAGGCCCTCGCGCAAATAGCTGACGTCCCCGCCCACGGTGACGAAGCGGAATCCGCGCTTGCTCATGGCGAGGGCGCGTTGGGCGTTGCCGCAGTAGATGCCGGCGATCTTCCCCGCATTTTTTGCCGCGGCGCCAATCTGGTCAATGGTGCGCTCGACCTCCGGCGCCTGCACGTCCTGCGCCTTGCCGCCGGACAGCGCGGTCGACAGATCGTAAGGGCCGATAAACAGCGCGTCGATGCCGGGCGTCTCGGCGATGCTTTCCACCTGCGCCAGCGCCATCGGCGTTTCGATCATCGCCATGGTCAGCGTGCCTTCGTTGGCTTCACGCAAGTAATCGACCGTGGCGGTCTTGCCCTGCAGCGTCATGGCGCGCTGCGGGCCCCAGCTGCGCTCGCCGAGCGGTGGAAATTTCGCCGCCGCGGCGAATTTGCGGGCATCGCCGACGCTGTTGATCATCGGCGCGATGATCGCAGCGGCGCCGAAGTCGAGCGCGCGCGACACGAAGGCGAAATCGTTGAGCGGCACGCGCACGACCGGCGCGCTTCCGGCATGATCGACCGCGCCGATCCCGGCGATGATCGAGGAGGTGTCCCACAGGCCATGCTGCATATCGAGCACGGCGGCGGAAAAGCCGTCGCGCGCGACGGTCTCTGCCACCATCGGGTAGGCGAAGCTGCACCAGGCCGCGTAGACGGCCTCTCCGGCGCGCAGCCGGCGGGCGAGCTCGAACGCCGCCACCTCAGCCGCTCACTTTCACCTGGGCCAGCGCCTGCGCCATCAGCTCGTCCATGGTGTGGCGGAGGTCCTGGTCGGAGACGGTCACTTTCTTGCCGTCGAAATCGCCGCGGATTTTCTTAAACACGTCGTGTTCGCCGACCTCGGCCACCACAACTTCCTTGGCGTAAGCCTCGGCTTGCGCGCCGGTAAGGCCCAGTTTTTCGGCCGCCCACAAGCCGAGCATCTTGTTGCGGCGCGCGACGGCCTTGAACTTGAGCTCCTCGTCGTGCGCGAACTTCTTTTCGAAGCCTTCCTCGCGCTTGTCGAATGTGGTCATGCCGCCCTCGCTCCTTGCGACCGGTCGAGATCGCGTGCACATATCATCTGCTGCGCCTTGCATATCGCCAGCCAAGCGTCAAGGCAACATGCGGCAGCAGCGGTGACGTAAAATTGCCAAGTGGAAAACGCCTTGCACCCGCGATTGTGCTCACCCGACCGATCGGCTAGGTTGACCTCGTGCCCGGACCGTTTTAGCGCAATTGCAAATGTCCGGTCCCGCCGCCGCGGATCTCGACACGACACGAACAGGAGCCACGGCATCCCATGGACTTTCAAAAACCACGGTATACCCCGATGAGTCGCCGCCGCCGCATTTATGAGGGCAAGGCGAAGATCCTCTATGAAGGCCCGGAACCGGGCACGCTGATTCAGCACTTCAAGGACGACGCGACTGCCTTCAACGCCAAAAAACACGAGGTCATCGAAGGCAAGGGCGTCCTCAACAACCGGATCTCCGAATACGTATTCCAGCACCTCAATGAAATCGGGGTGCCGACGCACTTCATCCGCCGGCTCAACATGCGCGAGCAGTTGATCCGCGAGGTCGAGATCATCCCGCTCGAAGTCGTGGTGCGCAACGTCGCCGCTGGCTCGCTGGCGACGCGGCTCGGCATCGACGAGGGCACGCAGCTGCCGCGCTCGATCATCGAGTTCTATTACAAGAACGACGCGCTTAACGACCCGATGGTGTCGGAGGAGCACATCACCGCTTTCGGTTGGGCGTCCCCGCAGGAAATCGACGACATCATGGCGCTCGCCATCCGCGTCAACGACTTCCTGTCCGGGCTGTTCCTCGGCGTCGGCATCCGTCTGGTCGACTTCAAGATGGAGGCCGGCCGGCTGTGGGAGAACGACGTCATGCGCATCGTCGTTGCCGACGAGATTTCGCCCGACTCGTGCCGGCTGTGGGACATCAAGTCGAACGAAAAGCTCGACAAAGATCGCTTCCGCCGCGATCTCGGCGGGCTGCTGGAAGCCTATACCGAGGTCGCCAAGCGGCTCGGCATCATGAACGAGGGCGAACCGCCGCGCGGCGCCGGTCCGGTGTTGGTAAAAGGTTAGGCAAAAGCCGGATTTCGGTCTTTTTGGCCGTGAATTACCCGAAGCCCGGCCTTGTGCCGGGCTTCGGCGTCTCTAGTTTAGGTCTGCCCGGCAAATAAAGCGGAAGCCGGCCCCGCGACTCGTGCCATAAGCGAAGAAACATGAAAGCCCGCGTTACCGTCACCCTGAAATCCGGCATTCTCGACCCGCAAGGCAAGGCGATCGAAGGCGCGCTGCGCTCGCTCGGGGTGGCCGGCGTCGCCAGCGTGCGCCAGGGCAAGGTGTTCGACATCGAAATCGAGGGCAACGACCGTGCCCAGGCGGAGGTCATGCTCAAACAGGCCGCCGATAAGCTTTTGGCCAATACCGTGATCGAGAATTACCGCGTCGAGGTCGTGGGATGAAAGCCGCCGTCCTCGTTTTCCCTGGCATCAACCGCGAACGCGACATGGCGCGCACGCTGGAACTCATGTCCGGCACGGCGCCGGCGATGGTCTGGCATGCCGAGACCGCATTGCCGGGCGGCACCGACCTGGTGGTAATCCCCGGCGGCTTTTCCTACGGCGACTATCTGCGCTGCGGCGCCATTGCGGCGCGCGCACCGATCATGGATGCGGTGCGTGGCTTTGCCGCGCAAGGGGGCTTGGTGCTCGGCGTCTGCAACGGCTTCCAGATCCTCTGCGAGACGGGGTTGCTGCCCGGCGTGCTGATGCGCAACCAGCAGCTCAAATTCATCTGCCGCGACGTGTACCTGCGGGTCGAGCGCTCGAACACGGCGTTTACCCGCGGCTACAATGCGGGGCAGGTGATCCGCGTGCCGGTCGCGCACGGCGAAGGCAATTACATTGCCGACGGCGAGACCATCGCGCGCCTCGAAGGCGAGGGCCGCGTGTTGTTCCGCTACTGCTCGCCGGACGGCATGATCGATCCCAATTGGAATCACAACGGCGCCATCAACGCCATCGCCGGCATCCTCAACGAGCGCGGTAATGTGCTCGGCATGATGCCGCATCCGGAGAACCATGTGGAAGCCGCGCTCGGCGTCACCGACGGACGCGGTCTGTTCGCCGGCTTGATGGAAACGCTCGATCGGGCCGCCTAGCGTGATCGCGAACGAGCCTGCCATCACCCCCGAGCTGGTCGCCGAGCACGGCCTCAAGCCGGACGAGTACCAGCGCATCCTCGATCTGATCGGGCGCACGCCGTCGCTCACCGAGCTCGGCATCTTTTCGGCGATGTGGAACGAGCACTGCTCGTACAAGTCCTCCAAAGTGCATTTGCGCACGCTGCCGACCAAGGGTCCATGGGTGATCCAGGGACCGGGCGAGAATGCCGGCGTCATCGACATCGGCGATGGGCTGGCCTGCGTGTTCAAGATGGAGAGCCACAACCACCCGAGCTACATCGAGCCCTATCAGGGCGCGGCGACCGGCGTCGGCGGCATCTTGCGCGACGTGTTCACCATGGGCGCGCGGCCGATCGCCTGCCTCAACGCGCTGTCCTTCGGCGACCCGAAGCATCCGAAGACACGGCATCTGGTCTCCGGCGTGGTGGCCGGCATCGGCGGCTACGGCAATTCCTTTGGGGTTCCTACCGTCGGCGGCTCCGTGCGCTTTCATTCGCGCTACGACGGCAACTGCCTGGTCAATGCCATGGCGGTCGGTCTCGCGGAGAAGGACCAGATTTTTTACGCGGCGGCGTCGGGCGTCGGCATGCCCATCGTGTACCTCGGCTCCAAGACCGGCCGCGACGGTATCCACGGCGCCTCCATGGCCTCGGCGGAATTCGGCGAAGATTCCGAGGAGAAGCGGCCGACCGTCCAGGTCGGCGACCCGTTCTCGGAGAAGCTTCTGCTCGAAGCCTGTCTGGAGATCATGGCCAAGGGCTGCGTGATCGCCATCCAGGACATGGGCGCGGCGGGTCTGACCTGTTCGGCGGTGGAGATGGGCGCCAAGGGCGATCTCGGCGTCACCCTCGATCTCGACAAGGTGCCGTGCCGCGAGGAAGGCATGAGCGCCTACGAGATGATGCTGTCGGAGAGCCAGGAGCGCATGCTCATGGTGCTCAAGCCGGAAAAAGAGAAAGAGGCGGAGGCGATCTTCCGCAAATGGGGGCTCGACTTCGCCATCGTCGGCGAGACCACGCCGTCGAAGCGCTTCATCGTCCGCCATGGCGGCGACGTGATGGCCGACCTGCCGATCAAGGAGTTGGGCGACCAGGCGCCGGAGTACAAGCGGCCCTTCGTCAGCGCGGCCAAGCCCGCGGCCATCGACGCCGAGGACGTCAAGCCGCCGGTGGGCATCGCCGACGCGCTGGAAAAGCTGATCGGCACGCCGGATCTGTGCTCCAAGCGCTGGGTGTGGGAGCAGTACGACCACATCATTCTTGGCAATACCGTGCAGCGGCCGGGCGGCGACGCCGCGGTGGTGCGGGTGGAGAGCGGGCCGAAGGGCCTGGCACTCACGACCGACGTCACGCCGCGCTACTGCGAGGCCGATCCGTTCGAGGGCGGCAAGCAGGCGGTCGCCGAATGCTGGCGCAACTTGACCGCGGTCGGGGCCAAGCCGCTCGCGGTGACCGATAATCTCAATTTCGGCAACCCGGAGCGGCCGGAGATCATGGGCCAGTTCGTCGGCGCCATCCGCGGCATCGCCGAGGCCTGCAAGGCGCTTAGTTTCCCGGTCGTGTCCGGCAACGTGTCGCTCTACAATGAGACCAACGGCCGCGCAATTCTGCCGACGCCATCGATCGGCGGGGTGGGCCTCATCGACGATTTCACCAAATCGGCCTCGCTCGCCTTCAAGCGCTCCGGCGAGACCATCCTCTTGATCGGCGAGACCACGGGCTGGCTCGGCCAGTCGATGTATCTGCGCGAACTCGCCGGGCGGGAAGAGGGCGCGCCGCCGCCGGTCGATCTCGTCGAGGAGCGCGAGAACGGCGATTTCGTGCGCGCGCTCATCCTCGACGGCACCGCGACCGCCGCGCACGATCTCTCCGACGGCGGATTGGCGGTGGCGCTCGCCGAAATGGCGATGGCGTCCGGCATCGGCGCGAGCTTGAGCGCCGCGCCCGACGATATTCCGACGCGCGCTTATTGGTTCGGCGAGGATCAGGCGCGCTACCTCGTCACCGTACCGGCGAGCAAGGCAAAAGCGGTGCTTGAGCGCGCCCGCGCGGCAAGCGTGCTGGTATCGCCGATCGGGACGACCGGCGGCGATAGTTTTGTGCTGCCGGGCGAACGCGCGATCCCCATCGCCCGGCTGCGCGAGACGTTCGAAGCCTGGCTGCCGGCCTATATGGCCGGCGAAATGCCTGCCTCGGTGTAGCACGCCCGAGCGCGGATCATTGCCGCGCGCGGCTCAGTGCAGGTGGCCGCTGACCGTGAGCGCCGCGCGACAGCGCGGTCCGACGAATTTTCCGGAATGAGCGTAATCGACCAGACAAGCGACCTCGCGGCCGCTGCCGGGTTCGACGCCACGGCAATGCAACACGATATAGCGCGCGCACGCCTTGGTGATCAGCAAGGCGCCGCGCGCCAGCGGCCGCCGCTCGGCAGCGGGCGCCGGTTGCTCGATCGCCGCGGGCGCTGCGAGCAGCGGCTCCATCGCTTTGCGGCAGACCGGCGACAGTGCGTCGGCGTGCTGGGCAAGGCAGACGATGATGCGCGAGCCTCCCGCCTCGACTCCCGGGCAAGCGGCCCGACGGTCGGCCTCGCAGGCACGCACGATGCGCAGGCGCTCCACCGGGCGTAGCGCTTCGATCTTGGCCATCGAATATCCCGGCTGCGGCGGCGCGGCGGCTGCCGGCGGCGGAGCCGGCGGGGGCTCTGCCGTCTGCTTTTTCTCAGGCTTCGGCGCGGCGGCCTTGGGCGGCGGCGGAGCGGGCTCTTTCGGTGTCGGTGCCGCCACGGCGGGCGGCGGCGGAGCGGCTGCGGCCGGTGGCGGAGGCGCTGCGGCCGGTGGCGGCGGAGGGGGTGGAGGCGGGGCCGCGGCAGCCGACGGTGGGGGCGGAGGAGCGGCCGCGGCGGGCGGCGGGCTCGGCGGCGTGACGGCTTTCACGGCGGCACCGCAGGCGGGCGACAGCTTGGCCATGTTCTGCCGCAGGCAGTCGAGCGCTTCCTTGCCGCCGCGCGGCACGCCCGAGCAATTCGACAGGAAGTCGGAGCGGCAGGAGGAGCGGATGGCGCTCAGCTGCTCTTCGCTCGGCCGTTGTGCCTGCGCGGCCGAGCCGCCCGCGAGGCAGAGCAGTGCCGCTGCGATCAGTGACGCGGTAGCGCCGTATTTCGAATCAAACATGCCAATCAGCCCGTGTTCAGAATGCCGCGACAGCAGGATAGCACGCTGCCCCGCTCGTCCATATGACCGGCCTGTGCGGTTCCCGAAAACGGGCAACTCTGCTACACGCATGACGGAAAGGGCCGGGCGGACAATCGGTTTTGGAGGTCGACACACATGGCGATGGATGCTGGCGAGATCGAACGGCTGATCAAGGCGAGCATTCCCGACGCCCAAGTGACGATCCGCGACCTTGCCGGCGACGGCGACCACTACGCGGCCACGGTGATTTCCGCCTCGTTCAAGGGCAAAACCCGGGTGCAGCAGCACCAGCTCGTCTACAACGCGCTGCAGGGGCAGATGGGCGGCGTGCTGCACGCGCTCGCCCTGCAGACCGCGACGCCCGAAAATTGATGCCCGGCGGCGTCAAGATTTTATCGCCGCCCGGCGCCATCACGCCGACCGGTCCCTGGAGCCTCGGCGCGCGGGCCGGCGATTTCGTCTTCGTCGCCGGCATGCGCGGCATCGATCCGGCGAGCAATGCGATCCTCGGCACCGAGGAAGAGCGCATACGGCAAGCTTTCACCAACATGCAGACGATCGCCGAATCGGAGGGCGCCAGCCTCGCCTCCTGCGTGCGGCTCACCGTTTTCGTCACCGACATGAAGCGGCTGCGGCCCTTGGTGAACAAGGTGCAGGAGGAACTCTGGGCAGGCCTGCCTTATCCGCCGCGCGCCATCGTCGAAGTGGTAAAACTCAATCAGGACGACATTTTCGAGGTGGAGGGTACGTTTTTCGCCCCGAAAACAGCATGATCCGCCGCCATTTCCGCTTGGGCTGGCGGGCGCATCTGCGCTACATATATCGGCAGCGACGCGGCCTCGCCGCTGAAAAGGACTGAAATCTCATGGGCATCGAGCAATTCATCGACAATGAAGTGAAGGCGAACGACGTGGTGCTGTTCATGAAGGGCACGCCGCAGTTTCCGCAGTGCGGGTTCTCCGGCCAAGTGGTGCAGATCCTCGACCACTTGGGCGTCACCTACAAAGGCCTCAACGTGCTGGACTCCGACGAACTGCGGAACGGCATCAAGGCCTATTCCAACTGGCCGACCATTCCGCAGCTCTACGTGAAGGGCGAATTCGTCGGCGGTTGCGACATCGTGCGCGAGATGTTCCAGGCCGGCGAGTTGCAGCAGGCGCTGAAGGACAAGGGCGTCACGCTCAAGCAGACCGCTTAAAGGTGGTCAAAGCCCTGCTGGTCCTGGCGGCCCTTGCCGACGTGGCATTGGCCGCCTTGCTGATCGGCGTTTCCGGCTTCCTGTTCGGATCGGGACCCGAAAGCATGCACGGCGGGGCAGGGCCTGTCGCCGCCGATGCGGCGGCCGTCATCGCTTGCATCGCCGCGCCGATTGCCGGTTTCGCGTTCCTGCGGCGCGGCAGGCCCGGGCCCGGCGTCATTGTCGCCTGGATGCCGCCGGCCGGCGCGCTGCTCGCGCTGGCGATCCCCGCACCGTACTGAGCGAAAAACAAAAACCCCGGCGCCGGCGCCGGGGTTTTGCATTTCGGATTGTCGGTCGCTCAGCGCGAGTAATACTCGACCACCAGGTGCGGCTCCATCTGCACCGGATAGGGCACGTCGGTGATCAACGGGACGCGCGTGAGCTTGGCGGTCAACTTCGAGCCGTCGACCTCGATGTAGTCAGGCACGTCGCGCTCGGCGAGCGCCTGCGCCTCGAGCACCAGCGCAAGCTGCTTCGAGTTCTCCTTCACCTCGACCACATCACCGACCTTCACGCGGTAGCTCGAGACGTTGACCCGCTTGCCGTTGACCAGGACATGGCCGTGGCTGACGAACTGGCGGGCGGCGTGCACGGTCGGCACGAACTTGGCGCGGTAGACGACGGCGTCGAGCCGGCGCTCCAACAGGCCGATCATGTGGGCGCCGGTGTCGCCCTTTTGCTTGCGCGCCACTTGGTAGATGCCGCGGAACTGGCGCTCGGAGATGTTGCCGTAATAGCCGCGCAGCTTCTGCTTGGCCTTGAGCTGCACGCCGTAGTCGGAGAGTTTGCCCTTGCGGCGCTGGCCGTGCTGGCCGGGGCCGTATTCGCGCCGGTTCACCGGGCTCTTCGGCCGACCCCAGATGTTCTCGCCCATCCGGCGGTCGATCTTGTACTTGGATTCCATGCGCTTGGTCATTCGCGTCCTCGGATCTTGTTGTCGTCAGTGGTTTGAGGATCGCGCCCTCCTTTGCCCCGGACTGGCCGGGACCGACAGACGAAGCCTCGTAAGCGCAAGGCCTTGCCGCGGGTCGCGAAACGTCACGCGGGCCATTATGGCCTGCGGACCGCGGGTATCTAGGGGCTTAGCCGGGCCCTGTCAAACGGGCTGGCGGGCGGGCTTAAACCCATATCCGGCCAGCGCTTTTGCCAATACCGGAGAGGGTGCCTGGCCCGAGGTGAAGACGATCTCGGGCGGCTGGCTTGCGCCAGCGGCAAGCGGCCGCTCATGCAGCAGATCGGCGACGCGCCGGGCGATCGCCGGTGCCGGGTCGATCCAGTCGACCGGCCAGGGCGCGTTTGCCTTGAAGCGCTCGAGCAGCAGCGGATAGTGCGTGCAGGCGAGCACCACGGTGTCGGTGCGCTTGCCGTCGGCGTCGACGAAACAGGCGGCAAGCTCGGCCGCGATCTCTTTGTCGGAAACGGGCGTGCCGGCAAGCTCGGCTT
>DATJVE010000008.1:0-34209 GCA_035501975.1 Pseudolabrys sp. | reverse complement strand
CGCGCGGCCAAACGGCGCGGCGCTCGCCGACATGGTCTGGCCGGCGGATGACGACCGCAGGCTGGCGGCGGCCTCGTTCTGGGGCCCCTTGCTGCTGCCGGCGATCGGCGCGCTGGCCGGTGGCGCCGAAATCACCTCGCTGTGGTCGATGCCGGCCTGGACGCTGCTGCCGGTGCTGCTGCTGTCGCCGCCAACGGTGACCATCCGCGACGTCGACCTGCGCCGTATTCTCGCCGCCGGCGCGGCGATCCCGGTGGTGATGCTGATCGCCTCGCCCGCGATCGCCATCATCGCCCAGCGCAACGGTCCGCCGCCGAATTCGGCGCAGGCCGCGCTGCTCGCTGGCGAGGTCGAGCAGCTTTGGCATCAGACGATCCCGCAACCGCTGCGTTTTGTCGGCGGCGCCGGCGATCTCGCCGACGGCGTCGCCGCCTATGCCGTCGAACGGCCGCGCGTGCTGACCGACATGCCGGCGCCGGACGCGGCGGAACTCAGGCGCGACGGCATGGTCATCGTGTGCTTTGCCGCGGACGCCGCCTGCCTTGCCAAGGCGGCAGCGCAGGCTGCGCCGGTTCGCCGCGTCGAAACCGAGATCGTGCGCAATTTTCTCCGGTTCCCAGGGCGGCCGCAGCGCTATACGATCTTGATCGTGCCGCCGCTGCCGTAAGCATCGGCGTGATCCGTTTGAGTGGGGGATAATGGAATCGGCCGAGGAGTTGGTAGGGTCACGGGCGCTGCACGCCGCCCTCAGGGCCATTGAAAGATTGATCGACGCGCTGATCGATCCGCTGCGGCGCGAGCGGACGATGCTGGCGTTGCTGGTCGCCTATGCCGTCATCTGGACGCTTTACGGCGTGATCGCCAAAGCGAGCCAGGACATGCAGGTCGACGCCGCCGAACTGGTGTCGTGGTCGCGTCATCTCGCGCTCGGTTACGCCAAACACCCGCCGCTCGCCGCCTGGCTGGTGCGCGCCTGGTTCACGGTGTTTCCGCTCCGCGACTGGGCCTATTATCTGTTCGCCATCGCCTACGCGACCGTCGGACTGTGGATCGCCTGGCGGCTCTACGGGCGCCTGCTGGCGCCGGACAAGCGCATCGTCGCGCTCGCCTGCCTGACGCTGGTGCCATACTTCAATTTCCACGGCATCCGCTTTGACCACAACGCCGTGCTCGGACCGCTGTGGGCGGCGACCGCCTACTGCTTCATCCGCTCTTTCGAGAGCCGTAGCGCGTCGTGGGCGGCGCTGGCCGGCGCGGCGGCGGCGGCGGCAGTGCTCGGCAAGTACTGGTCGATCTTCCTGCTGGCCGGTCTGGCGCTCGCGGCTCTCGTCGATGCGCGCCGCGCAATCTATTTCCGCTCGGCCGCGCCGTGGGTCACCGTCGGCGTCGGCGCGCTGCTGCTGGCGCCGCATCTCGTCTGGCTGCTGCAGCACGATTTCATGCCGCTCACATATGCGCTCGGCGCGCACAGCGTGAACACGTTCGGCGACACGTTGATCACCGCCGGCCGCTACGTCGGCGGCGGCCTCGGCTATGCCGCGGCACCGGCACTCATCGTCCTCGCCCTGGCCCGCCCGCGCGGCGCCGCATTGGCCGACATGCTGCTGCCAAAGGCGCCGGAACGGCGTTTTGTCGCCGTGGCGTTCTGGGTGACGCTGCTGCTGCCGGTTCTGGTCGGGCCGCTGTTGGGCATCGACCTCAATCCGATCTGGACGATGCCGGACCTCATTTTGTTTCCGCTGGTGCTGTTATCATCGCCGTTGCTGACGTTGAGCCGGCAAGCGCTCGGCGCCATCGTCGCGCTGGTGATCGTCTTGCCGGTGGCAATGCTGGCGGCCTCGCCTGCCATCGCGATTGCGATCCATATGGCCGGTCCGGATCCCGTGTCGGCGCACGCACAGCTTCTGGCCGCGCGGGTCGATGAGGAATGGCATCGCACCAATGCGCGTCCCTTGCGCGTCGTTGGCGGCGACTTCGGCCTCGCCAACGCGACGGCGTTCTACCTGCCGGACCGGCCGTCGCCTTATCCGGTGCTGGAGCCGGAGACCGAGGACTGGGTGACGCCCGCGCTCATCGCCCGCGACGGCGCAGCGATGGTATGCCAGCTATATCCCGGCTTTCACGTCTGCACGACGCTGATCAGGCTGGCAATCGACAAGGCGATCGCCGGCAATCCGCCGCCGCGCAATGTCGAGCTGACGCTCACGCGCAGGTTCTGGGGCATCGCCGGCAAGCCGCAGCGCTACCTGATCATGATCGTGCCGCCGGCGACGTAACGCCGGAACGCGAGCTGCGCCGCATCAGTAGCGATAATGATCGCTCTTGAACGGGCCGGCCTGCGGCACGCCGATATAATTGGCCTGCTTGTCGGACAGCCTGGTCAGCTTGACCCCGATCTTGTCGAGATGCAGCCGCGCCACCTTCTCGTCGAGGTGCTTGGGCAGGGTGTAGACTTGGTTCTGGTACTTGCCGGGATTGGTCCACAATTCGATCTGCGCCAGCGTCTGGTTGGTGAAGGACGACGACATCACGAACGACGGATGCCCCATGGCGTTGCCGAGGTTCACCAGGCGGCCTTCCGACAACAGAATGATGCGCTTGCCGTCGGCGAACTCGACCTCGTCCACCTGCGGCTTGATGTTGTGCCATTTCAGATTGCGCAACGAGGCGATCTGGATCTCCGAGTCGAAGTGGCCGATGTTGCAGACGATGGCACGGTGCTTCATCTTGCGCATGTGGTCGAGCGTGATCACGTCGACATTGCCGGTCGCGGTGACGAAGATGTCGGCGCGCGGCGCGGCGTCTTCCATGGTCACCACCTCGTAGCCTTCCATCGCCGCCTGCAGCGCGCAGATCGGATCGATCTCCGAGACCATCACGCGGCAGCCGGCCTGGCGTAAGCTGGCGGCCGAGCCCTTGCCGACGTCGCCGAAGCCGGCGACCATGGCCACCTTGCCGGCCATCATCACGTCGGTGCCGCGGCGAATGCCGTCGACCAGCGATTCACGGCAGCCGTAGAGATTGTCGAATTTCGACTTGGTGACGCTGTCGTTGACGTTGATCGCCGGGAACAGCAGGCGGCCTTCCTTGGCCATCTGATAGAGCCGGTGCACGCCGGTGGTGGTCTCCTCGGTGACGCCGCGCACTTGCTTGGCGAGCTTGGTGTACCAGCCGGGCTGCTCCTTCATCCGCTTCTTGATGGCGGCGAACAGCACTTCCTCTTCTTCGTTGCCGGGATGCGCGAGCACGCCGGGGTTGGTCTCGGCCTGCAGGCCGAGATGCAACAGCAGCGTGGCGTCGCCGCCATCGTCGAGGATCATGTTGGGGAAGCCGCCGTCCGCCCATTCGAAGATGCGGTGGGTGTAATCCCAGTAGTCCTTCAGACTCTCGCCCTTGACGGCGAAGACGGGAATACCGGCCTGCGCGATCGCCGCGGCGGCGTGATCCTGCGTCGAATAGATGTTGCAGGAGGCCCAGCGCACGTCGGCGCCGAGCGCGGTCAGCGTCTCGATCAGCACCGCGGTCTGGATGGTCATGTGCAGGGAGCCGGCGATGCGGGCGCCGCGCAGCGGCTGCTCGGGGCCGTATTCCTCGCGCGTCGCCATCAGGCCGGGCATCTCGGTTTCGGCGATGGCGATCTCGTTGCGGCCCCAGGCCGCGAGCGAGATGTCCTTGACGACGTAGTCGGCGGCCTTGGCCTGCGGCTTGGCGGAAGCGGTCATGACGATCCTGTGCGCGTGTGAAATGTCGATTGGGTCGGGCCGAGCCTATAACAGGCCGGCGCCGCTCCCGCAACGCATATATAAAGGTTTCTTTATATTTGGTTGACTCGGCCGAGCCGGCCGCGACCGCGGCTATTCTTCCTCGCCGAAGCGCGAGGCGATGAGTCGGCACAGGGCATCGACGGCCGCTTCCGCTTCCCGGCCGGTCGCCTGGATGGTGATGGTGATGCCGGGCCCGGCGGCCAGCATCATCAGGCCCATGATGGAGGTGCCGCCGACCGATTCATGACCGCGGGTCACGGTTATGGCGGCGTCGAACTGCTCGGCGCATTGCACGAATTTGGCAGAGGCGCGGGCGTGCAGGCCCTTTTTGTTGATGATTTCGATGTCGCGCACGATGGCGGCGCTTGGCTGGGGGATATCCCCCTCGACGTGAGCGGGGCCGCTCATTTACCGGTGAGAACCCGGCTGGCGATCGTACAGTATTTGCGGCCGGCTTCCTGGGCGGCGGCGACCGCCTGTTCGAGCGGGCAGGTCTCGCGCACCTTGGCGAGCTTGATCAGCATTGGCAGATTGATGCCGGCAAGCACTTCGACCTTGGGCTGGCTCATCACCGAAATGGCGAGGTTACTGGGCGTGCCGCCGAACATATCGGTGAGAATGGCGACGCCGTCGCCACTATCGACCCGCTTCACCGCATCGAGAATATTTTTCCGGCATTGGTCGACGTCGTCGTCGGGGCCAATGGTGACCGCTTCGATTTGGCGCTGGGGGCCGACCACATGCTCCAGCGCTGAGCGGAACTCGATGGCGAGCCGCCCATGGGTCACAAGTACGAGGCCGATCATCCCGAACTCCTCGCGGGCGCTACGTTGCGCCGCACGAATGGGCGCGCATTGAGGCTCATTCGAAGGCCCGTTGCAAGGGCTTGCCTCGCTATATATGCGCGCTGCTGCACTGCGAAAAGGTGAGGCCAAAGGGGTGTTCTGACGTGTCCGTTTTCGGCGGCGCCGATCCTAGGCCCGGTATGGTTAATTTTCTCAACCGAGCTGCGGGGAGCGGGGGGTTAGCCCAGATGGCGGCTCAAGGTCAATTAGCTCCGGGGAGAAGTGCCCCAGTAGGCCAATACCAGGGCCGAGGCCGGCGCGCCGGCTGCGACCGCAAGCCGCGGCAGAAAAACCCCGCCAATGCTGGTCTTTGCGGCTTCCGCAGCCGGGCAGCGCTCGGCGTCGGCGGCCGCCAAATCGACGACCAGCCCGACCACCGCCACCGGCTCAAAAGGCAGGCGGCGAATGCCGAGGCCGCGGATTTCCAGCAAGCCGGCGAGCGCTTGCGCCGGGCGCACCAGCAGGCGGCCGGCGCGCGCTTCGACATGGGCCCGGTCGTCCGCCACCAGCCGCGCGAAGGGCAGGGCGCCTTGCGCCGCCGCCTGGATCAACTCCCAGGCCAAATGCGACTTGCCCGCCCCGGCCGGCCCGCGGATCAACACGGCCTTTGGGCCGGTGAGCACGGCTGAAGCGTGGATGGTCGCGTCCAAGATTTAAGTCGCCGGCAGCCGCACGATGAAGCGCGCGCCGAGCACGCGCGGCTCGCGGCCGGCGGCGGTGCGGTTCTCCGCCCAGATGCGGCCGCCATGCGCCTCGATGATTTGCTTAGAGATCGACAAGCCGAGACCCGAATTCTGCCCGAAGCTCTGGTTGGGGCGGTCGGTGTAGAAGCGCTCGAAGATCTTCTGCAAGGCGTCGGGCGGGATGCCGGGACCGTCGTCGTCGACCACGATCTCGACCTCGTCCTTGAGCTTGCGGCAGGTCACGCGCACCTTGCCGCTGGCGGGCGAGAACGAGCGCGCATTGTCGAGCAGATTGCTGATCACCTGGCCGAGACGCGAATCGTGACCCGGCACCTTGAACGCTGTCTTGCTGGCGCCCTCGAAGGAGAGCGTCACGCTGACGTCGTCGGGACGCACCTCGTTGGCGGTGGCGGCCAGCGCCTCGAGCAGCTTGACGAGGTCGACGGTGCTCGCCTCTTGGCGCTGCAATTCGGCATCGAGACGGCTGGCATCGGAAATATCCGAAATCAGGCGGTCGAGCCGCTTGACGTCATGTTCGATCACCTCGAGCAGACGGCGGCGGCTTTCGTCGGTCTTGGCCAGCGGCAAGGTTTCCACCGCGGAGCGCAGCGAGGTGAGCGGATTGCGCAATTCGTGCGCCACGTCGGCGGCGAAGCTTTCGATCGCCTCGATGCGGGTATAGAGCGCGTTGGTCATTTCGCGCAGCGCGCCCGACAATTCGCCGATCTCGTCGCGCCGGCGGGTGAAATCGGGAATCTCGACGCGGCTGCGGATACGCCGGCGCACGCGCTCGGCGCCATCGGCGAGACGCCGGACTGGGCCGGCGATGGTGCCGGCGAGCAGCATCGAGAGCACCACCATCACGCCGGCGGCGACCAGAAACACCTTGACGATGGCGAGCCGCTCCGCCTCCACCATGTCGTCAATGTCGGCGCCTTGCGTCGACAGCATCAGCGCGCCGCGCACGGCGCGGAAGCGTTGTACCGGCACGGCGACCGAGACGATCACCTCGCCGCGGTCGTTCACCCGCACCATGCTCGCATGCATGCCGTCGAGCGCCTGCTCGACCTCGGGATAGCCCTTGCCGTTCTCCGGCCCGAGCTCCTTGTAGAGCGGGAGATCGCCGCGGCCGAACCAGCGGCGCATGGCGATGAAGGCGCGCTCCATCAGGCCGGGCTGCTCGGTGTCCGGCGGGGGCAGATCGAAGCGAAGCACGTCGCCGCGGCCGTAGAGATTGCGGCTGTCGAGGATCAACACGCCGTCGCGGTCGTAGATGCGCGCGCGCGTCTTGGTCGGGGAGACGAGACGGCGCAGCACCGGCGCCACCCGCTCGGGATTGATGGGGAATTCGATGCCGGATTGGCCCTCGTCGGCCGGGCCGTAGCTCTGGCCGGCCTGCAACTCAAGGAGCCGTTCGGGATCGATGGTGACCGCATCGCTTTCCACCGTCGCCGACGCGGCGATCGCGCCGGCGATGATCTCGCTCTGCACCAGCAGGCTTTGTACGCGCGCGTCGATCAGGCCGGCGCGGAATTGCGAGAGATAAAGCACGCCGGCGACCAGCGCGACGAGGCCGGTGAGATTGAGAAAGACGATGCGGCGGGTGAGGCTGGAGAAACTTTGCGAAACGAAGAAGGCCCAGGCCGAGC
Organism: Pseudolabrys sp.; assembly: GCA_035501975.1. GTDB lineage: Bacteria > Pseudomonadota > Alphaproteobacteria > Rhizobiales > Xanthobacteraceae > Pseudolabrys. Next base: position 27,268 of record DATJVE010000008.1, on the reverse strand, counting down.
GCAGCGGGCGCCGGATCGCATCGAGGCGCTTGCGCTCGGGACGCGAAACGTCCTCGCCGGGCCTTTCGGCTTCGGCGTTCGGCGCGGCAATCTCTGCGGTCCGATCGAGCACGTCGTTTAAATCCAGCCGGGTCGATGTGATTTTACCGCAAGCCGGGACGCTGTGTCAGGCCACTCAAGCCCCTCGCATCATTAACATTGCGCAAGGTCTTGTCCGAAAGCCGGTACCCACTTTTCGGGACCTTGCGCTAATGATGCGTCATGTTTCCTTGAAGCGGTAGCCGACGCCGTAGAGCGTCTCGATCATGTCGAAGTCGTCATCGACGACCTTGAACTTCTTGCGCAGGCGCTTGATGTGGCTGTCGATGGTGCGGTCGTCGACATAGACCTGGTCGTCATAGGCCGCGTCCATCAGCGCGTTGCGGCTTTTCACCACGCCGGGCCGGGTGGCGAGCGCCTGCAGGATGAGGAACTCGGTGACCGTCAGCGTCACCGGATCGTTCTTCCAGGTGCAGGTGTGGCGCTCGGGGTCCATGCGCAGTTGGCCGCGCTCGAGCGCCTTGGCGTCGGTTTCTTTCGGCGCGGCGGCGTCCTTCGGGGTGGCACGGCGCAACACCGCCTTCACGCGCTCGACCAGGAGCCGCTGCGAGAACGGTTTGCGGATGAAGTCGTCGGCCCCCATCTTGAGGCCGAACATCTCGTCGATCTCCTCATCCTTGGAGGTGAGGAAGATGACGGGAATGTCGCTTTTCTGGCGCAGCCGGCGCAGCGTCTCCATGCCGTCCATGCGCGGCATCTTGATGTCGAGGATGGCGAGATCCGGCGGCGAGGTCTTGAAACCGTCGAGGGCGCTCGCCCCGTCGGTATAGGTCATGATCCGATAGCCCTCGGATTCGAGCGCCATGGAAACGGAGGTCAGGATATTGCGGTCGTCGTCGACGAGAGCGATGGTCGGCATGGAGCCCCTCTATTTGCGTCGCCTGGCGTGACGTTCCCGCAGGTTTTGAAGCCCATAAACCGGGTCCGAAATGTGGCCTCTTTGCAACAACTATGTGATTCCATAGCGAATACAAGCCCTAGGAAGCGCACAAAGGCAGCGTTAATGGCCGGAATCCGATGAGCCCCGAAAACCCTTTACCCGGTGTCATGCCGGGCCGCACCCCGGAAAACGCCCCGCAAGCGGCGGACTTCGACCCGCGGCTGGTGGCCAAGATCCTGTTGCGGACAACCCGCGCCGGGACGCTGGCGACGCTCGACCGCAACACCGGCTATCCCTTTGCTTCGCTGGTTAACGTGGCGACCGACGTGGATGGCGCCCCGCTCATCCTGGTGTCGCGGCTCGCCACCCATACCGCCAATCTGGAGGTCGACGGCCGCGCCTCGCTGCTGCTGGCGGAGCTGGGCAAAGGCGACGCGCTGGCGCATCCGCGCCTCACGGTGCTTGGCACCTTCGCGGCGGTTGCGCGCGACAGCGCCGATGACGCGCGCATCCGCCGCCGCTTTCTTGCCCGGCATCCCAAGTCGGAGCTTTATGCCGGCTTCGGCGACTTCGCCTTCTGGCGCATGCGCATCGTCTCGGCGCATCTCAATGGTGGCTTTGCCCGCGCCGCCGATCTCGCCGCCGTTGACGTGCTCACCGACATTGTCGGCGCTGACGAATTGATCGCGGCGGAAGCGGGCGCCATCGCGCATATGAATGCCGATCACGCCGAAGCCTGCCGGCTCTACGCGAGTAAGCTGCTCGGCGCGCCGGGGGGCGACTGGCGCTGTGTCGGCCTCGATCCGGACGGCATCGAGCTGCAGCAGGGCCAGACCACCTTGCGGCTGTTTTTTCCGCAACGGGTCACCGGGCCGGGCCCGCTGCGCTTGACGCTCAAACAGCTTGCCGACAAGGCGCGGACGGCGTGAATCGGCGCGTTATTGCGGCCGCCTGCCGGGGTTCGGCGGATTGATGTAGCGCAATGCGATCGGAGGCCTTGCATGGAACTTAAGTTGAACTTTTCCCGGAACCAGAACGACCCCATTCGTGGTTAAGGCGGCGTTCTCCGCCATCGAAACATGAAAGGGATTTGCCCGTGCAACACCATTTCCGCCGTGTATTGCCACATCGGCCCGCTGCCATCGTCGCCGGCCTGCTTTTGGCCGCGTCGGCCGCTTTCGCCGCGTCGGGTCCGTTTGCCGATTATTCCGGCAACTGGTCCGGCACGGGAACGTTGCGGCCGAATAACGGCGCCGCCGAACGCATCCGCTGCAAGGCGCAATACCGCCCGCGCGGCAGCAGCGAGCACGAAGTCGATCTGCAATTGCGCTGCGCCAGCGACAGCTACAATTTCGATCTCAGCGGCCAGTTCACCGCCGACGAGCAGAACCAGATCAGCGGCCGCTGGACCGAGCACAGCCGCAATATCGGCGGCACCGCGGTCGGCAATGCGCAGGGCGATCGCCTGCAGATCCATGCCGAGAGTTCGGGCTTTGCCGCCGATCTCGTGCTGGTGACGCGCAGCCGGCGGCAAGCCGTGACCATCGATTCACAAGGCGGCGGACAGATCGTCAAAGCGTCCATCACGCTCAGCCGGAACTGACTTCGCGGCGAGGATCGGCACCATGGAGACCCGCGCTCGTTATGTCTTGATCGGTGCCTTTACGTTGATCTGCCTGTTTGGCGGTTTCGGCTTTGTCTACTGGATCAAGACGCTCGGCGGTTTCGGCGAGCGGGCGATCTACGAGATCCGTTTCCAGCAGCCGGTGTCGGGACTGGTGCCGGGGGCGAACGTGTTGTTCAACGGCATTCGCGCCGGCACCGTGACGCGCATCGATCTCGATCCCAACGAGCCGAGCCGGGTCACCGTGGCGATCTCGCTCGACCCGAGCACGCCGGTGCGCGCCGACACGCAGGTCGACATCGCCTACCAGGGCTTCACCGGCGCCGCGGCCGTCGCGCTCAAGGGCGGGTCGCCGCAGGCGCCGCGCTTGACGGCGAAAGACGGACAACCGCCGCTGCTCATCGCCGGTCCCGATGTCGGCCGGACCTTGACCGAATCTGTGCAGGCAACGTTACGTCACGTCGACACCATCTTGAGCGACAACGCCAAGCCGCTGAACACGGCCATCACCGGAATCGCCGCCTTCGCCGACATGCTCGGGCGCAATGCCGCGCGCGTCGAGGGCCTCATCGGCGGACTGGAGAAATTGGCCGGCACCGGCGCGGCCAAGCAGGGGCCGACGATCTACGATCTCGCCGCCGCGACCGACTTTCCGCCGAGCGAGAAGGCGATCAAGGCGCAACTGGTGGTGCCCGATCCCAGCGCGCTGATTTTGTTCGACTCGCAGAAAATCCTGATTCGCAGCGACGCCGGCACCTATTCGAATCTCGACGACGCGCAGTGGGCCGATAACCTGCCCAAGCTGATCCAGGCGCGGATCGTGCAGAGCTTCGAAAATGCGCATCAGCTCAACGCCGTCAGCCGGCCGCTCGAACAGCTAACGGCGGACTACCGGCTCGAGCTTGTCATCCAGAGTTTTCAGATCAAAGCCGGGCCCGCGCCGGAAGCCATGGTCGGCCTGACCGCGCGGCTGGTCAGCGACAAGGGCACGATCGCCGGCTCGCGGACCTTTACGGCCAGCGTCCCGGCCAAAAGCGCGGCCGCGTCCGACGCGGTCGCGGCGCTCAACCAGGCTTTTTCCCAGGTGGCCGGGGAGATCGTGCGCTGGACGATCGGCGCGATTTAGCAGCGCAGCCGCGCCAGAACCTGCGGCTGTGGTTAATGCGACGGCCGGCGGCGCCGGATCGGCGGAATCCGGCAAGGGATTGATTGCTCGGACATCAGCCGCGCTTGCATCGCCTTCGCCGAATTGATGCAGCGCAACGATATCCGCTTGCGCTGCATATGATTTGTCCTTGGCATTCAAGCGGTCGATGACTATGGTCGCGCGCCTTGGAACGAGGGGCTATACTAAGGCCTTAGTGCAAGACCGCTCTTGGCCTCGCGCGGGCTAAAACCGGCGGTCTGTTGCTTCGGGAGGAATTCGCGTGCAAGAAACGGGTGTGCGGAACGGCGCTTACGGCGCCGACAAGTTCGGCTTCAAAGATCTGGCCGCGATCCATTGGAATCTGACTGAAGCGCTGCTCTACGAGCATTCGATCCGTGCCGGCGAGGCTTCCATTGTCGCGGGTGGCGCGCTTTCCGCCTTCACCGGCCATCACACCGGCCGCAGCCCCAAGGACAAGCACACCGTGGTCGACGACCTCACCCGCGATTCCGTGTGGTGGGACGGCAATCGCAAGATGAGCGCTGAGAATTTCGACGCGCTGCTTGCCGACTTCCAGGCGCACGTGAAGGGCAAGACGCTGTTCGCGCAGGACCTCTACGGCGGCGCCGATCCGAAGTATCAGATCAAGACGCGCGTGTTCACCGAATATGCCTGGCACTCGCTGTTCATTCGCCAACTGCTGATCCGCCCGGAGCGCGCGGACCTCGCCAAGTTCGTGCCCGAGCTCACCATCGTCGACCTGCCGTCGTTCCGCCCCGATGCCAAGCGGCATGGCGGGCGCGAGGGCTCCGACACCATGGTGGCGATCGATTTCACCCGCAAGATCGTGCTGATCTGCGGCTCCTCTTATGCCGGCGAAATGAAGAAGTCGGTGTTCACCACGCTCAACTTCTATCTGCCGGCCGAGAACGTGGTGCCGATGCACTGCTCGGCCAACGTCAGCCGCGAGGGCGAGAGCGCGCTGTTCTTCGGCCTGTCCGGCACCGGTAAGACAACGTTGTCGGCCGACCCGAAGCGCATTCTGATCGGCGACGACGAGCACGGCTGGGGCCCGGACGGCATCTTCAATTTTGAGGGCGGCTGCTACGCCAAGACCATCAAGCTCTCAAAAGAAGCCGAGCCGATGATCTGGGACGCCACCAACCGCTTCGGCGCCGTGCTGGAGAACGTGGTGTACGATGCGGACACCCGCGTTCCCGACTACGACGACGGCTCCAAGACCGAAAATACCCGCTCGGCCTATCCGCTCGACTTCATCCCGAACGCGTCGCGTTCCGGCCGCGCCGGGCACCCGAAAAACATCATCTTCCTGACCGCCGACGCCTATGGCGTGATGCCGCCGATCGCCAAGCTGACGCCGACGCAGGCGATGTACCACTTCCTCTCCGGCTACACCGCCAAAGTCGCCGGCACCGAGAAGGGCCTGGTAGGTGTCGAGCCGGAATTCTCCACCTGCTTCGGCGCGCCGTTCCTGCCGCGGCACCCGTCGGTCTACGCCAACCTGCTGCGCGACTACATCAACAAGTACAAGGCCGACGTCTGGCTGGTGAACTCCGGCTGGACCGGCGGCAAATACGGCGAGGGTCGCCGCATGCCGATCAAGGCGACGCGCACGCTGTTGACCGCCGCGCTCAACGGCTCGCTCAAGGACGCCGACTTCCGCACCGATCCCTATTTCGGCTTCTCGGTGCCCACTTCGGTGGCCGGCGTCGAGCCGCATCTGCTCAATCCGTTCAAGACCTGGAAGGACAAGGCCGAGTTCGACAAGACCGCGCGCGCGCTGGTCGGCATGTTCCAGAAGAACTTCGCCAAGTACGAAGATCACGTCACGCCCGACATCAAGGCGGCGGCGCCGTCGGTGAAGCTCGCGGCCGAGTAAATCGTCCGGTTGTCCGGACAAGAGGCGGCCCCGACGGGCCGCCTTTTTTATTGATGGGCGATAATCGTAAGCCGTAAGCTTGACCCGTCGGAGCCTCCGCCGCGTAGGAGTTAAGATCGGATCATGAGCAAACGATCTGCTGCCGTATCGCTTGCCGTCGGCCTGCTGGTGCTGTCGCTGCATTCGGCGGCGCGCGCGCAATCGGCCGACCTCGTGCTGTGCGACCGCATTGCCGCCGATCCGACCGATCCGGACAAGCCGGCGGACGTCAAAGGCACGCCCGCCATCGCCCAATCCGATATCGCGACCGCGATCAAGTTCTGCAAAATGGCGTCGGCATCGTCGCGCCGCGCGCTGTATGAGCTCGGCCGCGCCTATGCCGCCAACCGGCAAGTTGCCGAAGCGATGGCCGCCTACCGCAAGGCGGCCGACAAGGGCAGCAGCGCGGCCATGGTCGAGCTCGGCGTGATGTATGGAACCGGCGCGGGCGTCGCCAAGGACCAGGCCAAGGCGCGCGAATTATTCCAGCGTGCGGCCAAGGCCGGCAATCCGCGCGGCGTCACCAACCTCGCGGCGATCGACGGCGGCGCGGCGTCAAATCCGGCCGAGGCGCGCGCCATGCTGGAGAAAGCGGCGGAGGCCAATTCGGCGGAAGCGCAATTCCAGCTCGGTTTGATGTACGCGCAGGGCACCGGCGGCCCTAAGGACGACGTTGCCGCGCGCGCGTTGTTCGAAAAAGCCGCCGCGCAAAATCATCCGCTCGCCTTGGAGTGGCTGGGCGCGTTCGCGCAAAACGGTCGCGGCGGCGCGCAGGATCCACGTGCCGCCAAGACCTATTACGAGCGCGCCGCGGCGCTCGGCGATGAGGACGCCAAGGCCGCGCTCAAGCGCCTCGACTGCCCCTACGTGCTCAAGAACAAGCGCGGCGAGGTCTGGAGCAATCTTTGCTTCTAGCGGGCTGACGTCTCAGGCGGTCAAGCGCACGTCCGCCGTGTCCTGGATGAAATCCCTGAGCGCGTCGGTGTCGAACGGCTTGCGCAGGATCGGCAAGTTCGGCGGTGCCGCCTGTGCGGCGTCGCTGTACCCCGTGGTCAGGATCACCGGCAAATTGGGATAACGCGAACGGATTTCGCTCGCCAGTCCGACGCCGTCGATGGTGCCCGGCATCACGATGTCGCTGAACACAAGCTCGAATTTTTCGCCCTCTTCCAGCAATTTCAGCGCCGCTTCGGCCGAGTCGCGGTAGACGGTGTCGTAACCGAGATGCTCGAACAGCGACGACGTCACCTGCGCCACTTCGGCGCTGTCGTCGACGACGAGAACCGTCGGGCGCTGGACGCGCTGCGCGCTGCGCGCAGGTGTTTCCTTGGCCGCGCCGGCCGCTTCGGAGCAGAATGGCAAATACATCGTGATGGTCGTGCCCTGGCCGATCTTGCTCTCGGCCTTGACCGTGCCGCCGGCTTGGTGGGCAAAGCCGTAGACCTGCGACAAGCCGAGCCCGGTGCCTTTGCCGACCTCCTTGGTGGTGAAAAACGGATCGAAGATCTTGGACAGAAGATTGGGCGGGATGCCCATGCCGGAATCGCTGAATTCGATCACGGCGAACGGGCCGCTCGGCTGATCGTCGCCGACCTCATGGACTTTCGCCGTGCTGCCGACGGCGAGGGTGAACGTGCCGCCGCTTGGCATGGCGTCGCGCGCATTGACCGCAATATTGACGATCGCGAGCTCCAACTCGGCTTGGTCGATTTTGACCGGCGAGACGCCGGCCCCGATCTTTTCGTTGTACACAATGTTGCCGCGCAGCGAGCTTTCGATCATCGGGCGCATGGTGCGGATACAGGCGTTCAAGTCGACGACCGTCGGACTCAATTGCTGGCGACGCGAGAAAGTCAGCAATTGGCGGGTGAGGCTTTCGCCGCGCTTGGCCGCCGTCTGGATGGCCTCGATGGCCCGCGGCAGCTTCGGGTCGAGCAGGCGCTTGAATGTCTGCGCGTTGCCGCCGATGATCATCAGCAGATTATTGAAGTCGTGGGCGATGCCGCCGGTGAGCTTGCCGATGGCCTCCATTTTCTGCGCCATCGCCAGCTGCTCGCGCGCTTCGACCAGTTTCTCCTGCGCATCGCGCCGCTCGGTGGCGTCGCGGATGACATTGGCGAATCCGATCAGGTTGCCTTTGTCGTCGCGAATGACCGAGACCGAGCCGGTGACGAAAACAAGCGTGCCGTTCTTGCGGATGCGCCAGCCTTCCACTTCGTGCTTGTCTTTTTGCACGGCCAGTTCCAGCGCGCGGTTCGGCTCGCCGGCGCGGCGTTCGTCCGGCCGGTAAAATATCCCGAAATGCTTGCCGATGATTTCGCCCGCGCTGTAACCGATGATTTGCTGCGCGGCACTGTTCCAGCTCGCCACGCGTCCCGCCGTGTCGAGAACGAAAATGGCATAGTCGACGACGCCTTCGATCAAAATCTGGAAATGCCGCTTGGCGCTGTCGAGCGCCAGGTTTGTCTCGGCGATCTTGCGGTTCAATTGATCCTGCACCGTCAGCAGGCGCAACTCCGTGTCGCGGCGGGTGACGGCTGCAGCGGCGAGAACGAGCGGCGGCACCGATGTGCTCACGGTCAGAACGAGGAGCAACAGCAGCGAGCCGTTCAGGTCCGTCTTGGCGAACGGACTAATGCCGGTTGCGAAGCCCCACATCGCAATGACGCAGAAAATAAGCGAGGCCGTCGCGGCGTTGCGCTGGTTGCCGCGCAGGCCGGCCCACATCAGCGGGATCACCACAAGAACCCCTACGAGACCACGATATGGCAGGAGAGCATCGAGGTTACCGCTAACGAGGCCGCTGCTGGTGAGGGGACCGCCGTAAGCCGCGACGCCGATGATGCCGGTGAGCGCGAAGATCGCGAGCGCTTCCAATAAAACCCGTTTGGAGAAGGGACGGAACGCCGTCATCGCCCAGAGCACGACAACCGGAGCAAAGACCACGCTCCCGCCTGCGTCCGCCAGCCACCAGGTCGCCCAGACGGCGACCGGATGCTCGGGCATCGCGCCATTTGCGAGCCATATGCCGGCTGCGGCGATTGTTGAGCTCAAAAGCGCCGTCGGGACGAAGGCGACGAGCGCAAACTTCAAGACATCGGTTGGAGCGGCAAACGCCTTGCGGCCGTTTGCCCAGCGGTTGATCAGCCAGGCTCCGGCCAATGCTGCGAGCAGCGTGCCGGTTGCCACCGAGCCGGATTCAAAGATCGACCGGGCGGCCGTGGCGCCGGGAAAAAATGATCCAGCCAGGATTGCGGGCCAAATTCGATAGCCGCGCAGCAGGATGAGCGCCAGCGCAAGTCCGCTCGGCGGCCACAACGGGGTCGCGGCCGGGTTGATTGACGGGAGCAATTGCGCGGTCTCGGCCACGCTGAAATACGCGGCCGCGATGGCGATGAGCTCTAGCGCGTAGAGCGCAACGTCGAGAACGCGACGGCGTGCGGGATGTTTAACTTCGCCCGTTGCTGCGCCTTTCAATCCGGAGCCCCCCGCCGGCGGAATCCTAACACACTAAGCTGAAATTTTTCGACCGTGTACGGCGATGTCCCGTGTTGCTGAACAAGGTGCAAACGCGCCGGAGAAAATTCCTCCTCCGCGCGAACGATGTCTCATTGCGAGAATCGAAGACGGCAAAAGAAAGGCGGCCGGAACCGGCCGCCTTTTCAAGTCATTGGCAGGCGGTCACTCGTTCGCCTGCGCCAGCACCTGACCGATGCGGTCGAAGCGCGCCTTCTGCTCGTTCGACAGGGAGGCGTAGAAGCTCTCGAGCGCCGGCCTCACCGTGTTGGCGGCGTCGATCATCGCCTGCAGGCGGGTCTGCATCGCTTCGAGGCGTCCCGGCGGGGTGAGCGGCGTCTCGTCCGGGCAGGCCGCCTGCAGGGTTGCCACCGCTTTCTCGGTCGCGTCCTGCAGATTCTTGAAGCCGGCCTGCTGCGCGTCGGTCGGCTGCACCACGTCCCGGATCTTTTCGATCGGCAGCGTGGCGAGGCCGGGCTTTGCCTCCGCGCAGCTCTTGCTGTCGTGTGGCAGTGCCGCGGTCGTCTCCGGATTGTTGACTGGCTGCTGCGGCCCGAGCTGATTGAAGCGCTCCTTCTGCTCGTCGCTCAGCGAGTTGTAGAACTTGTCGAGCGCGGGCCGCACGATCTTGACGGCCTCGAGCGTTGCCTGCAGGCGGCCGCTCATCGCGGTCAGCCGTCCTGGCGGGGTCAGCGGGAAGGTGTTTTCCGCCGGACACGAGGCCTTGAACGTCGCCGCGGCGTCCGCTGCGGCCTTGCGCACGTCGGCGAGCAATTGCTTCTGCTCGTCGTTGAGCCCGACCTTGCGTTGGATGTCGGCGAACGGCCAGGCGGTGATGCCGGTGCCTGGCTCCCTGCACAGCTCCTGCACACCGGCATAGCTCACGCGGGTGCCATGCGAGCCGGACGGCGGCGCGTACGCGTAGGCATAGTCCTCCGGCGGTCCGTATTCGCCCCAGAACAAGCCGTCGATGAAATCGTCGTAGGCGTAGTCCCAGTAGCCCTCGTCATAGCCATAGGGCCAGAACGCGTAGTCGAAAATGTCGGAATAGGCGTAGGGCCAGAACACCGGCCCGTACCAGCCAACGAAACCGGCGCGGTGATGGTGAGCCCAGGCCCGGCGCGCCGCGATGTGCTCAGACCGCCAGTTCGGGTCCGATTGCGCACGCGAGGCAAAGCGCGAGGCGAAGCGGCCTTGCCGCGCGGCCTGCGTGCTGATGCCGGCGGTGCCGTTGCGGTGGAAGTGGCGACCGGCCTGCGTGTTGGGCGTTGACGCCAGACCCGGCTGCGTATGCAGCGCGCTGGGGTTCGCCAGTTGATGGCCGAGATTGCGGCCGTGCAGGCGCACCGACGACGCGCCGCGCACACCGTTCAGGTGGTTGGGCTGCGTGACATGCAAGCTGCGATTCACCGTCGCGGTGTGGTGCGTTATGTGCGGCATCGAAAAGTGGCGGGTAAAATGCGGAACCCCGCCGCCGCTGCGCGCGGTGAAGTGCGGCACACCGCCCCCCACGTGCGGCACGAAATGCGGCGCTCCACCGCCGAAGTGTGGCGCTCCACCGCCGAAGTGCGGAGCAGCGTGCACGGCGGGCGCACCGCCGGACCTCTGCGGCCCTGCCGCATTGGCAATGACCGGCAGTGCCAGCGCGCTCGCCAGCAATGCGGCCGTCAGGCAAGCGAAATATTTCTGCATGATGGAATATCCTCCACATCCTCGCCCCGTCCCAGGGCGTATCGTTAAACCGTGCAAAGCTTCGTTCGTTCGCCGCGGATACGCATGAATTGTGCGCATGTCTGTGATCATGGGCATATCGCGTTGCGTGGCATCGAATTGCTGCATTGCGCAAACCGCAGAGACGGCGCACTGCAGGCGCCCCGATGCCTTGTATAAAAATCAACGATGCAGGGCCGCCTAACCTGCGGCGCTTCGCAATTTCGTGAACGCGAGAAATACCGCTCTGGCGGTTAGGGCTTGACACCGCCGATGCGGCTGCCGCCGAGGCGCTCGATCAGCTCCACCGTCGGATAGGAATCCGCGGGCAGTCCGGTCTTCATCTGCGCCAGCCGCACCGCCGCGCGGGTGCCGGCGCCGAGCTTGCCGTCGATATCGCCGACTTTGTAGCCATGCTCATTGAGCAGCCGCTGCAATTCCATCATCTGCTGGGTTGAGAGCGGCACAACGTCTTTGGCGCCGGCGTGGTTGAAAGCGGGCGCGCCGGCAAGGCGCGTCGCGAAATAGGCGACCGTCGTGGAATAGACCATCGCCGAATTCCAGCCGAGGAAGGCCTGGAAATTCCGGTACGCAAGGAAAGCAGGCCCGTGCCGGCCCATCGGCAGGATGAGCGACGCCGCCATATCGTCGGGTGGCAACGGCTCGCCATAGGCGGCGCGCACGCCCCAGGACACCCACTGCGAACGCGGATGCTGGATGTTCAAGTCCGCCTCCTGCCACGGCAGGTTGGCGGGCACGCGCACTTCCTGCAGCCAGGGCTCGCCGCGATGCCAGCCGAGGCTGACCAGGAAGTTGGCGCCGGAGGCGAGCGTATCGGGGACGCTGTGGATCAGGTCGCGGCGGCCGTCGCCGTCGAAGTCGACCGCGTTCTTGAGATAGTCGGAGGCGGTGAACTGCAAGCCGCCGAATTCGCCGGCCCAGTCGCCGATCATCTCGTCGACGCGCTGGTCGCCGCGCTCGATGATGCGCAGCGCGTCGAGCAACTGCTGGCGGAAGAAGTCGGGTCGGCGGCAGTCATAGGCGAGTGTCGCCAGCGCGCTGAGGATCTTGTAGTTGCCGAAATTGGCGCCGAAGTCGCTCTCCAGGCCCCAGAAGGCGGTGAGCACCGGCGCCGGCACGCCGTATTTCTTCTCCACCGCGGCGAAAGTCGCGGCGTGCTGTTTCATCTTGGCGAGGCCGTTGGGGATGCGGGCGCCGCCGACCATGCGGTCGGCGAATTGCAGGAAGGTCTGCTGGAACACGGCCTGGCCGTGGTCACGGCGGATGATGGCCGGATCGAAGGTCATCGACGGCGAGGCTTCGGCAATGACGCGCGGCGAAATGCCCTGCGCGGCGGCCTCCTTCTTGAAGGCGGCGAGCCAGGCTTCGTAGCTGCCGGTGTTGTGGCAGGAGGCGGCCAGCGCCGGTGCCGCCAGCACGGCGCCGAACGCGATGACCGCCCATGTCAGTGCCGTTTTGCGCATCGTCTCATCCCGCCTTCGTGGAATCGCGCGCCAATCTGCCTGAGCCTTGCGCGCGGTCAAGGCCAATGCGGACGGGCGGGCATAGCGATCCTTGTGCAAATCAGGGATTAGTGGCAGTTCCGTGAACTCGTTGCCGATGCCGTCGAGACATACTTCGTCATGCAAACCCTGGTGATTGGAGCCGGCGCGGTCGGCCTCGCGGTGGCGCGCGCGGCGGCGGACAAGGGCTACGAGGTCATCGTGGCGGAGGCGGCCAATGCCATCGGCACCGGCATCTCCTCGCGCAACAGCGAAGTCATTCACGGCGGCATGTATTACCCGACCGGCTCGGTGCGGGCGCGCCACTGCGTGCGCGGCCGGCGCATGCTCTACGAATTCTGCACCTCCCACGGCGTGCCGCACCGCAAATGCGGCAAGCTGATCGTCGCCACCAGCGACGCCGAACTCGACAAGATCGCCGCAATCGAGAAGCAAGGCGCGATCAACGGCGTCGAAGGCCTGGAGATGATCGGCGGCAATGCGGCGCGCGCATTGGAGCCGGAGCTGTCCTGCGTCGGCGCGCTGCTGTCGCCGGAAACCGGCATCATTGACGGCCACGCTTTTATGCTGGCGCTACGCGGCGATCTCGAGGACCAAGGCGGCGCCATCGCCTTCAACACGAAGGTTGTGGGCGCGGCACGTAAAGATGGGCGATGGCAGGTCAAGTTCGGCGGCGGCGACACGTTCGCTTTCGACGCCGTGGTCAATTGCGCGGGGCTTGGCGCGCAAGCGGTGGCGTGCGCGATCGAGGATTATCCGCAAAGCCGCGTGCCGCGCCTGGTCATGGCCAAGGGCAATTATTTCTCCTTCACCGGGCGGCCGGTGTTCAAGCGGCTGATCTATCCGACGCCGGTCGTCGCCGGTCTCGGCGTGCACGTGACCATCGATCTCGCCGGCCGCATGCGCTTCGGGCCGGACGTGGAATGGATCAAGCGCGAGACCTACGACGTCGACGCCGGCCGCGCCGCCTCGTTCTACGAGCGCATCCGCACTTATTGGCCCGGCCTGCCGGACGGCTCGCTGGCGCCGGATTATTGCGGCATCAGGCCCAAGCTCACCGGGCCGAAAGAAGCGCAGGCCGACTTCCTGATCGACGCGCCGGCGCAGCATGGTTTGCCCGGGCTGGTGCAGATGTTTGGCATCGAGTCGCCAGGGCTGACCTCGTCTCTGTCGCTGGCCGAGGATGTGGTTGGCTATCTCGACAGCTGAGCGCGGCGGTTCGCATCGCGCGAACGCGGCGCAGCCGCCATCGACATCGGCGCGATCTTCGGCGCGCCGGGGTTGGGCGGCATAATCTTCACGCCGGCGAGTTGCTCGCGCGTGCTCTTGGGGATGGAGCGGTCGTTGTCGATCGGCGTGAAGTCCGCCACATGGTTTTTTATGCCGGTGACCGCGACCAGGCCCCCCTTGGTCGCCACGATGTCGCCCGGCCGCAGCGTCGGGTCGGTGGTCACGTCGATCGGCGCCACGCCGAAGCGGTTGCGGCCGTTGCAGGTCGCGCCGGCGACGAGTTCCTTACGATAGAGGAACGCGGTGTCGAGATCGGCATAGCGGCTGCCGTCGGCGGCGGCCGCATGATCGATGCCGCTGCCGGAATAGAGCTTGGTCTGGCTCGCCGGACAGAGCGCGCGGCAGGCTTGCGCGGCGCTGACGCCGGGATGCGCCTGCACCGGGAAATAAAAGCCGTCGCTCACGCGCACGCAGTAGGCGGATGCCAGACCGTTGTCGGACCGCGCCATTCGGTCGGGCGCATGGAAGAAGTCCGCGAAGGGATCGGCATAAGATTGCGCGGCGCGAGGCACGTGCTGGCGGAAGCCGCCGAACAGGCGTTCGAAAAATCCCTGCGCCGACGCCGGCGTCAGCGTTGCCAGACTCAGCAAGCCGGCGGCAAGAACTGCTGTCGACGCGCGCAACAGCGCGCCCGCGCGGGCCGCCATGGCAAGCCCCTGTGGTTGAAGGTGCCTCGCTCGTCGGGCGAAGCGCATTGACCAACGTTTGGCGGGGCGGAAGGTTGCAGCGGCGTCGCGCGCACAGCGCCTTGTCAATTTATGGCGTGTCGGGCAGCATCGTCCGCGCCGGACGAGACGCTGAGATCGCAGTCGCGGCTGGATTTGGGGGAAGTCGTGGAATCCTCGGCCGCCATCGAAGTCGCCAAACATACGTTGATGTCCGGCGGGATCATTCTGGCCATCGGCACCGTGACCGGCTTTGTCGCGCAGAAATGCAGGATCCCGGACGTCGCGATTTTCCTGATCGTCGGTATCGCCATCGGCCCGCAGGGACTCGGTTGGATCGACATCAAGGCGGATTCGGCGCTCTATCAGATCATCCTGTTGTTCGGCGCGAGCTACATTCTGTTCGACGGCGGCGCGTCGCTCCGGTTCAACGTCCTGAAGCGCGTCTGGATCACCATCGTGGTGATCGCGACGATCGGTGTCTTGATCACCGCGGCGATCACCGGCTTTGCCGCGCACGTCGCGCTCAGTCTGCCCTGGATCGTGGCGCTGTTGCTCGGCGCGGCGCTGGCCTCGACCGATCCGGCGACGCTGGTGCCGATCTTTCGCCAGGTCAAAATCCGCGACCGCGTGGCGCAGACGGTGATGAGCGAATCGGCGTTCAACGACGCCATGGGCGCGATCGTCACCTTCGGCGTGCTGGCGGTCGCCATGGGCACCGGCGAATTTTCGCTGGGCACTTCGTTGTTCGAGCTGTTCAAGCAATCGGCCGTCGGCATCGTCGCCGGCGCGCTGTTCGGCTATTTCGCCGCGCTGCTGATCGCGCATGAACGCTGGGCTTTTCTCGCGCAATACGCCCCGGTGGTGACGCTGGTCGCGGTGATCGGCGCCTATTTCGCCGCCGACGGCCTGCAGGCGTCGGGCTTCATGGCCGTGTTCGTGTTCGGCATCATGATCGGCAACAAGGATGCATTCGGCTTCACGATGGAGCCGGGCGAAGCGCAAAGGCTCGACGATTTTGTGATGACGACCGCATTCATCATGCGCCTGTTCATCTTCATTCTGCTCGGCGCGCAGGTCGATTTCGCCTTGATGGGCCAGTACTGGGCCGGCGGCGTCGTGGTCGTGCTGATCCTCATGTTCGTGGCGCGGCCGGTGACGGTATTTGCCTGCGCGCTACCCGACCGACGCGCCAAATGGAGCTTCAACGAGATGCTGTTCATGTGCTGGACGCGCGAAACCGGAGTCATCCCGGCCGCACTCGCCGGTCTGCTGCTCGGCATGAAGGCGCCCGGCGCGCCGGCGATCGCCTCGGTCACTTTCATCGCGATCCTGATGACGATTCTCATTCAGGCGCCAACCACCAAATGGCTGGGACAGCGCCTGAGGCTGATGGAGTAGAAAACACGGAGTCTCTCGATGGCCGCAAATCTTCGTTTCCGCAATCCGAACACCTTGGCCAAGCCGCCCGGTTACAGTTATGTGGTCGAGGCGACCGGGCCGAACCGGGTGATCTTTCTCGCCGGTCAACTCGGGCTCGACATGGAGAATAAACTGGTCGGTGCGCCGGGCGATTTCGCCGCGCAGGCGGAACAGGCGGTGCAGAACCTCAAGCTGGCGCTCGCCGACGCCGGCGCCACGCTCAAGGACGTGGTCAAGATCAACAATTATCTGACCGACATGGCGCACATCGCGCTGTTCCGCGACGTGCGCGACCGTCATTTCAACATGGCGGCGCCGCCGGCTTCGACCACGGTCGCAATCTCGCAACTGGCGCGTCCCGGCGCGCTGTTCGAGATCGAAGCGATCGCGGTGCTGCCGGCGAAGGCTGCGAAGCCGGCTTCAAAGCCGGCGGCCGCCAAGCGCGGCAAAGCGAAGGTCAAGGCGAGCCGACGAAAACGACGGTGAGCAGCGCCAGCACCGGCAGCAGCACGGCGAACGACCACAGCATGTAGCCGAAGAAGCTCGGCATCTTGACGCCGCGCTCGTTGGCGATGGCCGCGACCATGAAATTGGGCGCGTTGCCGATATAGGTCAGGGCGCCCATGCAGACCGCGCCCATGGAAATGGCGGCAAGCGTACTCGACAGCTTGCCCATCAATTCGGCGGCGTCGCCGCCGGCGAGCTGGAAGAACACGAGATAGGTCGGCGCGTTGTCGAGGAAGGCCAAGAGCAGGCCGGTGAGCCAGAAATAGGCCGGCTCGTGCGGCGAACCGTCGTGCGCGGTGACGGCCTTGAGCAGCCAGGCGAACGGCCCGCGATGCATTTTTCCTCGTCATTCCGGGACGGCGCAAAGCGCCGGACGCGGAATCCAGAAACTAGCACGGTATGTCAATCTGGATTCCGGGTTCGCGTGCTGCGTACGCGCCCCGGAATGACTGGATTGATGGCCCGGCAGGCGCTAAGCAGCTTCAACGCTAAGAGTTCCTCATGCGCATCACCGCTATCTCCGACATCGTCGTCCCGATCTCGTCCGCCATCCGCAACGCCTATATCGATTTCTCGCAGATGACGGCGAGCGTGGTCGCGATCCACACTGACGTTAAGCGCGACGGCAAGCCGGTCGTCGGCTTCGGTTTCAACTCGAACGGCCGCTATGCGCCGCAAGGGCTGTTGCGCGAGCGCTTCATCCCGCGGTTGAAAGCGGCCAAGCCAGCGGAGATCGTCGACTCCCGCGGTTTGATCGATCCGGCGAAATGCTGGGACGTCATGATGACGAACGAGAAGCCGGGCGGCCATGGCGAGCGTTCGGTCGCCGTCGGCGTGCTCGACATGGCGCTGTGGGATGCGGTCTCGAAAGCCGAGGGGGTGCCGCTGTGGCGCCTGCTTGCCGACCGCTACAATGGCGGCAAGGCCGACGACACCGCCTGGGTCTATGCCGCCGGCGGCTACTATTATCCCGACAAGGACATTGCGGCGCTCACCGACGAGATGCAGCGCTATCTCGACCTCGGCTATTCTTGCGTGAAGATGAAGATCGGCGGCGCTCCGCTCGCAGACGACATCAAGCGCATCGAGGCGGTGCTCAAACTGGTCGGCAAAGGCGACAACCTCTGCGTCGACGTCAACGGCCGCTACGATCTCGACGAGGCGCTGGCCTGCGGCGATGCCATCGCGCCCTATAACCTGCGCTGGTACGAGGAGCCGCTCGACCCGCTCGACTATCTGCTGCACGCTGCGCTCGCCACGCGCTATCGGCCGCCGCTCGCCACCGGCGAGAACCTGTTCTCCATGCAGGACGCGCGCAATTTAATCCGCCACGGCGGGCTTCGTGCGGATAGGGACTGGCTACAGTTCGATCCGGCGCTGTCCTACGGACTGGTCGAGTATCTTCGCACGCTGGACATGCTCGCCCAACAAGGCTGGTCGCGGCGGCGTTGCGTGCCGCACGGCGGACATCAGTTCGCGCTCAATATCGCCGTGGGCCTGGGGCTTGGCGGTAACGAAAGCTATCCGCAGGTGTTCGCGCCGTTCGGCGGCTTTGCCGATAACACCGCGGTCAAGGACAGCCGCATCGCCATGCCGGACGTGCCGGGCATCGGCTTCGAGGTGAAGAACGAGCTGTTTAAAGTGATGAAGCTGCTTTTGGAGACGCCGCCACACTAGCAACCATCCCCCCTCATCCTGAGGTGCGAGCGAAGCGAGCCTCGAAGGATGAACGGCCAAGTTCGCCAGGATATTGGCCGTCGCCCTTCGAGGGCCGCGCTGCGCGCGGCCACCTCAGGGTGACGGATTAATGCGCCTCGTCCCAGTTGTCGGCGGCGCGGGCATCGACTTGCAGCGGCACGTGCAGCGCGACCGCCGGATGCGGCGCCGATTCCATCACCTCTTGGACGATGGCGATGGTGTCCTTCACTTCGTTCTCCGGCACCTCGAAGATCAATTCGTCGTGCACCTGGAGCAGCATCTGCGCCTTGAGCTTCGCCTCTGCGAGCGCGCCATCCATACGCATCATGGCGCGGCGGATGATGTCGGCGGCCGAGCCCTGCAGCCGGGCGTTGATGGCGGCGCGCTCGTTGAACGAGCGGATCGACGGGTTCGACGCCTTGATGTCGGGGTAATGGCACTTGCGGCCGAATAAAGTGAGCACATAGCCGTTGGCGCGGCAGAATTCGCGCGTCTCGTCCATGTAGTCGCGGATGCCGGGGAAGCGCTCGAAATATTTCTTGATGTAGGCGCCGGCTTCGTTCTTGTCGATACCGAGCTGCGCGGCGAGACCGAAGGCCGAGATGCCGTAGATAATGCCGAAATTGATCGCCTTGGCGCGCCGGCGAACTTCACTGGGCATATCTTTCACCGGCACGCCGAACATTTCCGACGCGGTCATGGCGTGGATGTCGACACCGTCCTGGAACGCCTTGCGCAATGCCGGCACCTCGGCGACTTCGGACAGCAGGCGCAACTCGATCTGCGAATAGTCGGCGGAGACGAGCTTCATGCCCGGATCGGCGATGAAGGCGCGGCGGATCTTGCGGCCTTCCTCGGTGCGGATCGGGATGTTCTGCAGGTTCGGGTCGGACGAGGAGAGACGGCCGGTCGACGTCGACGCCAGCGCGTAAGACGTGTGCACGCGGTGCGTGGTCGGATTGACGTAAGTCGGCAGCGCTTCGGTATAAGTCGAGCGCAGCTTGGAGACTTGCCGCCAGTCGAGGATCTTGCGCGGCAGCGCGTGGCCGGCCTCGGCGAGGTCTTCCAGCTCGCGGGCGCCGGTCGACCATTGCCCGGTCTTGGTCTTGGTGCCGCCGGGCAGCGCCATTTTGCCGAACAGGATGTCGCCGATCTGCTTGGGTGATCCGGGATTGAGCGGCTCGCCGGCGAGCTGCTTGATCTCGTCCTCCAGTGCGCCCTGCTTCTGCGCGAATTCGCCGGACAGCCGCGAGAGCACTTGCCTATCGATGGAAATGCCGCGCCGCTCCATGCGCGCCAGCACCGCCGGCATGGCACGCTCCAGCGTCTCGTAAACGCCGGTAACGCGCTCGGCGGCGAGCCGCGGCTTGAGCGCGTGCCACAGCCGCAAGGTCACGTCGGCGTCTTCGGCCGAATATTCGGTCGCCTTGTCGATGGCGACGCAGTCGAACGTCACCTGCGCTTTGCCCGAACCGGCCACGTGATGGAAATGGATGGTATCATGGTCGAGCCAACGCTTGGCGAGATCGTCCATGCCGTGGCCGCCTTTGCCGGCGTCCAAGACATAAGAGATCAGCATGGTGTCGTCGTAGCCCTGGATCTCGATGCCGCGTTGCGCGAACACCAGCCAGTCGTATTTCATGTTCTGCGCCACCTTGAGGATGCTCTTGTCCTCGAGCAGCGGCTTGAGCGCGGCGAGCACGTCGGCCTCCGCAATCTGGTCGGGCGCGAGACCGGCGGCGAACAGGCCGTCGCCGCCGTCTTCCTTCTGGTGTCCGATCGGCACGTAGCAGGCTTCGTTGGGCGCGACCGCGAGCGAGACGCCGCACAGGCCCGCCTGCATCGGGTCGAGGCTGGTCGTTTCGGTATCGACCGCGACCACGCCGGTCTCATGCGCGCGGGCGATCCATTCCTTGAGACGCGCCAGCGTGCGCACGCATTCGTATTTACTGCGGTCGATCTTCTGCTGCCGCGCGGCTTCCACGCGCGCGGCGGCAAGCGAGATCGGGGTGAGCGGGGAGGGCGCGATGCCGGCTCTCCCTCCCCCGCTTGCGGGGGACGGTTGGGGAGGGGGCGGAAACAGGTCACCGGTTCCTCCTCCCGCCGCGCCTTCGCCCTGTGGGCGACGCGCGGCGACCTCCCCCGCAAGCGGGGGAGGCGAAGAAGAAAGCTTCGCGTCCGCCTCGACCGCGCTGGCGTCGATGCCGCTTTTCTCCGCGATGCGCCGGGTGATGCTGGTGAATTCCATCGCCTTGAGGAAGGCGATCAGGCGCTTGTAGTCCGGCTGGTGCACGGCGAGCTCGTCGACCGGCACATCGAGGGGCACCTCGTTGTCGAGCGTGACCAGGCGCTTGGAGATGCGCGCCAGCTCGGCATTGTCGATCAGCGTCTGCCGTCGCTTGTCCTGCTTGATCTCGCTCGCGCGCTTGAGCAGCGTCTCCAGATCGCCGTATTCGCCGATCAATTGCGCCGCGGTCTTGACGCCGATGCCGGGCACGCCCGGTACGTTGTCGGAGGAATCGCCGATCAGCGCCTGCACCTCGATGACCTTCTCCGGCCCGACGCCGAACTTCTCGATCACCTCGTCGCGGCCGATACGGCGGTCCTTCATGGTGTCGTACATAGTGACGCCGTTGCCGACGAGCTGCATCAGGTCCTTGTCGGACGAGACGATCGTCGTCGTCGCCTTGGCTTCGCTGGCGAGCCGCGCGTAGGTCGCGATCAGGTCGTCGGCTTCATAGCCGGCCTGTTCCAGGCAGGGAATCTCGAAAGCGTGCACCGCTTCGCGGATCAACGGAAACTGTGGGATCAGATCGGCCGGCGCATCCGGCCGGTGCGCCTTGTAGTCGGGATAGAAATCGGTGCGGAACGTCTTTTCCGATTTGTCGAACACCACCGCAAGATGGGTCGGCTTGTCGTCCGGCTTCATTTCGGCGAGCAGCTTCCACAACATGTTGCAGAAGCCAAGCACGGCGTTGACCTGCAAGCCGTCCGTTTTGCGGGTGAGCGGCGGCAAGGCATGGTAGGCGCGGAAGATGTAGCCCGAGCCGTCCACCAGAAAGAGGTGGTCGCCCTTCGTCAGCGGCCGTGCCGCCGGATTGGACGGCGCCGGGGCGGCGGCTTTGCTCTTGGTCGCGGGCTTGGATTTTGCGGCGGTCGGCATGGCGGCAATGTGGGGCCGGACGCGGCGTTAATCAATCTGTCGCACGACTCGGCCACAGAAAATGCCGCCCCTCGCAACTCCCGGCAGCCTCTGCTATGAGACCGCCGCCTCGAATGGCTTGAACAAGCGTCTACGCAAGAGCATCCCATGCGCGTTGCCATGATCGGCACCGGCTATGTCGGCCTCGTTTCCGGGGCCTGCTTTGCCGATTTCGGCCACGAAGTGACCTGCGTCGACAAGGACAGCGGCAAGATCGCCTCGCTTGCGGACGGCATGGTGCCGATCTACGAACCGGGGCTCAATGATCTGGTCGCCGCCAACGTCCGTGCCGGCCGGCTCCAGTTCTCGACCGATCTCGCCGGCGCGGTGAAAGCGGCTGACGCGGTGTTCATCGCGGTCGGCACGCCGTCGCGCCGCGGCGACGGGCACGCGGATTTGAGCTTCGTCTATGACGCCGCGCGCGAGATTGCCCGCGCGCTTGCCGGATTCACGGTCATCATTACCAAGTCGACGGTGCCGGTCGGTACCGGCGACGAGGTCGAGCGCATCGTCCGCGAAACGCGGCCCGACGCCGAGTTTGCCGTGGTGTCGAACCCGGAATTCCTGCGCGAAGGCGCCGCCATCCAGGATTTCAAGCATCCCGACCGCATTGTGGTCGGCACCACGGACGCCCGCGCGCGCGAGGTGATGAGCGAACTCTACCGGCCGCTTTATCTCAACCGTTCCCCGATCATGTTCACCGACCGGCGCACCGCCGAGCTGATCAAATACGCCGCCAACGCCTTTCTCGCCACCAAGATTACCTTCATCAACGAGATCGCCGATCTGGCGGAAAAGGTCGGCGCCGATGTGCAGGAGATCGCGCGCGGCATCGGCCTCGACAACCGCATCGGCGCGAAATTTCTGCACGCGGGTCCCGGCTTCGGCGGTTCCTGCTTTCCCAAGGACGCGGTGGCGCTGCTGAAGACCGGACAGGATCACGAGGCGCCGCTGCGCATCGTCGAGGCGGTGGTCGCGGTCAACGACGCACGCAAGCGCGCGATGGCGCGCAAGGTGTCGGCGGCGCTCGGCGGCGAATTGCGCGGCAAGACCGTCGCCGTGCTTGGGCTCACCTTCAAGCCGAACACCGATGACATGCGCGAGTCGCCGTCGATCCCGCTGATCACCGCGCTGCAGGATATGGGCGCCAAGGTGCGCGCCTACGATCCGACCGGCATGGAGCAGGCGAAGAGCCTGCTCGCCAACGTGACATTCTGCAAGGATGCTTATGATTGCGCCGAAGGCGCCTCCGCGCTGGTCATCGTCACGGAGTGGGAGCAATTCCGCGCGCTCGATTTCGTGCGGCTCAAGACGCTGATGCAGCGCCCGGTGCTGGTCGATTTGCGCAACATCTACCGGCCCAGTGAGGTCGCGCGCCACGGCTTTGCCTATGAGGGCGTTGGGCGGGCAAAGAAATGATTGACGTCGCCTTCAAGAGACGGTGATGGGCCCCGCGCTTTGCGCGCGGGGCAGGCAGTGAATTTCCAAATCGCTAATACAAGTTTCCCATCCGTTTTCGGGTGACGACATTACCCATGCAAAAGTTCGACTCGCCGCTTCCCATCGACGCCGCGCTGCCGCGGCTTACTGCCGCGCTCGCGGCGAACAATGCCGCCGTACTGGTGGCGCCGCCTGGCGCCGGCAAGACCACGCGCGTGCCGCTGGTGCTGCTCGACGAGCCTTGGGCAGAAGGCAAAAAGATCCTGGTGCTGGAGCCGCGCCGGCTTGCGGCCCGCGCTGCGGCGGCGCGGATGGCGTCGACGCTCGGCGAACAGGTCGGCGACACGGTCGGCTTGCGCGTGCGCTTTGGCTCCAAAGTGTCGAAACGCACGCGCATCGAGGTCATCACCGAAGGCATCTTCACGCGGCTCGTTCTCGACGATCCCTCACTCGACGGCGTCGCCGCCGTATTGTTCGATGAATTCCACGAGCGGTCGCTCGACGCCGATCTGGGTCTCGCATTGGCGCGCGACGCGCAACAGGGCCTGCGCGAGGACCTGAAGCTCCTGGTGATGTCGGCGACGCTCGACGGCGCGCGCGTAGCGGCGCTGCTCGGCGGGGCGCCGGTGGTCGAAAGCGAGGGCCGCGCTTTTCCCGTGGAGACGCGCCATCTCGGCCGCGATGCGCGCGAGCGCATCGAGCGCCAGGTCGCCGACGCCGTTGAGCGTGCGCTGCGCGCCGAAACCGGCTCACTTTTGGTGTTCCTGCCGGGCGCCGGCGAAATCCGCCGCGCCGAGACATTGCTCAAGGAGCGCGTGAGCGACCCGGCCGTCGATATCGTCGCGCTCTATGGCGCGCTCGACGCACGCGAGCAGGACCGCGCCATATCTCCCGCGCCGGCCGGCCGGCGCAAGGTGGTGCTGGCGACCTCCATTGCGGAGACCTCGCTGACCATCGAAGGCGTCCGCGTGGTGATCGACAGCGGTCTCGCGCGGGTGCCGCGCTACGAGCCCGACGTCGGCCTCACGCGCCTGGAAACCGTGCGCGTGTCGCGCGCCGCCGCCGACCAGCGGCGCGGGCGGGCAGGACGCACCGAGCCCGGCGTCTGCTACCGGCTGTGGGACGAGCCGCAGACCGGCTCGCTGGAGCCCTTTACACGGCCGGAAATCCTGTCCGCCGATCTCTCGTCCTTCGTGCTCGATCTGGCGCAGTGGGGCACGAGCGATTCGGGCAAACTGGCCTTTCTCGATTCCCCGCCGGTGGCGGCTTTAAGCGAAGCGCGCACATTGCTGACCGACCTCGGCGCGCTCGACGTGCAGGGCCGCATCACCGAGGAGGGCCGCAAGCTGCGGCAACTGCCGCTGCCGCCGCGCCTCGCCCGCATGGTGGTCGATGCGGCCGCGGAAGGTGCGGGCGAGCTTGCCGCGCAGATTGCCGCGGTGCTCACCGAGCGCGGCCTCGGGGGCGACGACCCCGATCTGCGCCATCGGCTCGACCAGTTCCGCCGCGACCGCTCCAAACGGGCGGAAGAGGCGAGGGCGATGGCCTGGCGCTGGGCGGCGCTTTGTTCTCCCTTCCCCGTTTACGGGGGAGGGTCGGGGAGGCGGCCCCCTGCCGACGAGCTGCGCTCGTCGACCTCGCCCGCGAGCGGGGGAGGTGAAGGAAGGCTCCTTGCCCTCGCTTACCCCGACCGCGTTGCCAAGAACCGCGGCGGCGGCGTGGGCGGCTTCCTCCTCGCCAATGGCCGCGGCGGCGTCATTGACGCAGCGTCGCCGCTGGCGCGTGAGCCGTTCCTGGCGGTCGCCGAATTGACCGGTACGGCGGCGGCGAGCCGCATCGTGTTGGCGGCGCCGATCTCGCTCGCCGAGATCGAGGCTCGCTTTGCTTATCAGATCGAGGAGCGCGAGACCGTGACGTTCGACGCCGCCTCGGCGTCGCTGCGCGCGCGGCGCACGCGACGTCTCGGCGCGCTGCTGCTGAGTGAGCAGGTCAAAGCCGTCGCGCCCGATGAGACGAGCGCGCGGCTGCTCGCCGAGGGCATCGCGGCGCTTGGTATCGGCAGGCTGCCGTGGAGCAAGGGACAATTGCAATTGCGCCAGCGCGTTGAGTTCCTGCGCCGTTCCGATCTCGGGTTTACCCGAGATCGGCAAATTATGGTGCCCAAGTCGGGTAAACCCGACGTGGGTGAAGGCGACGAATGGCCCGACCTCTCCGACGACGCGCTGGCGCGCAACGCGGCCGAGTGGCTGGCGCCGTTCCTTGTCGGCAAGACGGCGCTGGCGCAGATCGGCGCCGACGATCTTGGCTTCGCGCTCGACGCGCTGCTGCCGTGGAATTTGCGCAAGCGCCTCGACGCCGAAGCGCCGACCCATTTCACTGCGCCGACCGGCTCGGCCGTGCCGATCGACTACACCGCCGAACAGGGACCGACCGTCTCCATCCGCGTGCAGGAATTGTTCGGGCTCGCCACGCACCCAACCATTGCCGGCGGCCGCATGCCGCTCACCATCGAGCTGTTATCGCCGGCGCACCGGCCGGTGCAGGTGACGCGCGACTTGCCCGGCTTCTGGCGCGGCAGCTATGCCGACGTGAAAACCGAGATGCGCGGCCGCTATCCCAAGCATCCCTGGCCGGACGATCCGACCACCGCGCCGCCGACGCGTCGCGCCAAGCCGCGCGGTACATAAGACTTTCATCATCGTCTTAACTGGCCACACACCATCGCGGCATCACGCCGCGCCTAATGGGATGGCGTTAAGGCCGCCTTCGCCAAGCGCGTGCGATGTTGGCCCGCAAACCAGGGCTTTGCCATGCGTCAGCTTCTCATCTTCGCCGCCGCGGCGCTCGTCGGTGGCAGCTACATTGCGCGCTATGCCGACAAGACAGTGGTCGAGCCGGCCGCGCCGCAAGCCGCAGCGGTACAAGCCATCGACCAGCCCACGCAGGTCTCGGCCGGCCAGCACCGCATGGAGCTGAGCAGCGGCCGCGACGGCCATTTCCGCGTCGATGCCCGCATCGACGGCCGCCACATCGATTTCATGGTCGACACCGGTGCCTCGCTGGTGATCCTGCGCGAGAGTGACGCCGCCCAGGTCGGGCTGCATCCGATGCCGCGCGACTACACCGCGATCGTCTCCACTGCCAACGGCCGCACCAAGGCGGCGCCCGCCAAGCTCGACCGCATCGAGGTCGGCGACATCACCGTGTTCGATGTCCCGGCGCTGATCATGCCCGACGACGCGCTGTCGCAGAACCTGCTCGGCGTTGCATTTCTGTCGCGATTGCGGCGCTATGAATACGCCGACGGGCGGATGCTGCTGGAGCAGTAACCCAAACCGTCATTACGGGACGTGCCGAAGGCACGGCCCGGAATCCATATTCCGCAGCGTTGGGGTTATGGATTCCGGGTTTGCGGGCTGCGTCCCGCCCCAGAATGACACCATGGACCGCTTGCGCGCATCGGGCGTTGGAGTATTGAGTCCCGCCACTGCAAATCCCTTTTTGAGGACCTGATGTTTCCCACGCCGAAATCCGCGCTCACGCCCAATACCTATGCCTATGAATCCTCGCCGCTGGTGAAGCCGACCGGCTTCCGCGAATACGACGCGCGCTGGCTGCTGGAAAAAGAGATCAATCTGATGGGGGTGCAGGCGCTGGGGATGGGGCTCGGCACGCTGATCCGCGAGCTGGGCGTCAAGCCGGAGATCGTCACCGGCCACGACTTCCGCAGCTATTCCTCGTCGGTGAAGCTGGCACTGGTCACCGGCTTGATGGCCGCGGGCTGCAGGGTGCACGACATCGGCCTCGCCATCACGCCGATGGCATATTTCGCGCAATTCGCGCTCGACGTGCCCTGCGTCGCCATGGTCACTGCCTCGCATAACGACAATGGCTGGACCGGCGTGAAGATGGGCGCCAACCGGCCGCTCACCTTCGGCCCCGACGAGATGACGCGCCTCAAGGAGATCGTGCTCGGCGCCAAGTTCGATCTCAAAGGCGGCGGCTCGTATGTGTTCGTGGAGAATTTCCCAGAGCGCTATATCGCCGACCTGACCAAGCGGCCGAAGCTCAAGCGCAAGCTCAAAGTTATCGCCGCCTGCGGTAACGGCACCGCCGGCGCCTTCGCGCCGCGCATCCTCGAGACGGCCGGCTGCGAGGTTATCCCGCTCGATTGCGAGCTCGACCACACTTTTCCACGCTACAATCCTAACACCGAAGACATGAAGATGCTGCATGCCATGCGTGACGCGGTGCTCGCGCACAAAGCCGACGTCGCGCTCGGCTTCGACGGCGATGGCGACCGCTGCGGCGTGGTGGACAACGAAGGCGAGGAAATCTTCGCTGACAAGGTCGGGGTGATGCTGGCGCGCGACATGTCGAGCCTGCACAAGAACGCGACCTTTGTGGTGGACGTGAAGTCGACCGGCCTGTTTCTCACCGATCCGGTGCTCAAGGCGAACGGCGTGAAGGCCGATTACTGGAAGACCGGTCATTCCTACATCAAGCGCCGCGTCAACGAACTGGGCGCGCTCGCCGGTTTCGAGAAGTCCGGCCATTTCTTCTTCAACAAGCCGTTCGGCCGCGGCTATGACGACGGCATGATCTT
>DATJVE010000007.1:0-6728 GCA_035501975.1 Pseudolabrys sp. | reverse complement strand
GCCGACCATGGGCGGGCAGACCGCGCTCAACTGCGCGCTGTCGCTGCGCAAGATGGGCACGCTGGAGAAATTCGGCGTCAAGATGATCGGCGCCACCGCCGACGCCATCGACATGGCGGAAGACCGCGAGCTGTTCCGCAACGCGATGACGCGCATCGGCCTGCCGACGCCGCGCTCGCACCAGATCAAGACGCTGATCCAGGCGCTCACGGCGCTCGACGACATCGGCCTGCCGGCGATCATCCGTCCGAGCTTCACGCTCGGCGGCACCGGCGGCGGCATCGCCTACAACAAGGCCGAATTCATCGAGATCGTCGAGCGCGGCATCGACGCCTCCCCCACCAGCGAAGTGCTGATCGAGGAATCGGTGCTGGGCTGGAAGGAATTCGAGATGGAGGTGGTGCGCGACAAAAAGGACAATTGCATCATCATCTGCTCGATCGAGAACGTCGATCCGATGGGCGTGCACACCGGCGATTCCATCACCATCGCGCCGGCGCTCACCTTGACCGACAAGGAATACCAGATCATGCGCGACGCCTCGATCGCGGTCTTGCGCGAGATCGGGGTGGAGACCGGCGGCTCCAACGTGCAGTTCGCCATCAACCCGGCCGACGGGCGGCTGGTGGTGATCGAGATGAACCCGCGCGTGTCGCGCTCCTCCGCGCTGGCGTCGAAGGCGACCGGCTTCCCGATCGCCAAGGTCGCCGCCAAGCTCGCGGTCGGCTACACGCTCGACGAAATCGCCAACGACATCACCGGCGGGGCGACGCCCGCCTCGTTCGAGCCGACCATCGACTACGTGGTCACCAAGATTCCGCGTTTCGCCTTCGAGAAATTCCCCGGCGCGCAGCCGCTGCTCACCACCTCGATGAAATCGGTGGGCGAAGCCATGGCCATCGGCCGCACCTTCCAGGAGAGCTTGCAGAAGGCGCTGCGCTCGCTGGAGACGGGCCTCACCGGCCTCGACGAGATCACCATCGAGGGCTTCGATCCGGCCGAGGGCATCGATGACGCCGACAACAAGGCCGCGATCCGCGCCGCGCTGGGCACGCCGACGCCCGACCGGTTGCTCAAGATCGCCCAGGCGATGCGGCTCGGCGCCAGCGACGACTTGATCCATAACGCCTGCCGCGTCGATCCGTGGTTCCTCACCGAGATCCGCGCGCTGGTCGACAGCGAAGCCGAGATCAAGGCCAAAGGCCTGCCGGCGACGGCGGGGGCGTTCCGGCGGCTGAAGGCCAAAGGCTTTTCCGACACCCGCCTCGGCAAACTCGCCGCGACCCCTGCCGAGGCGGTCACGCAAAAAAGACGCGCGCTCGGCGTGCGGCCGGTATTCAAGCGCATCGACACCTGCGCCGCCGAGTTCGCGTCGCCCACCGCGTATATGTATTCGACCTACGAGACGCCGTTCGCGGGGCAAGTCGCCGATGAAGCCGCGCCGTCCGCCAAGAAGAAGGTCATCATCCTCGGCGGCGGGCCGAACCGCATCGGCCAGGGCATCGAATTCGACTATTGCTGCTGCCATGCCGCCTTCGCGCTCAAGGAGGCCGGCTTCGAAACCATTATGGTCAACTGCAACCCGGAAACGGTGTCGACCGACTACGACACCTCCGACCGGCTCTACTTCGAGCCGCTCACGCCGGAGGACGTGCTGGAGATCGTCGATACGGAAAAGTCGAACGGTACACTGCACGGCGTCATCGTGCAGTTCGGCGGGCAGACCCCGCTCAAGCTCGCCGAGCCGCTGGAAAGGGCGAAAGTGCCCATCCTCGGCACCTCGCCCGACATGATCGACCTCGCTGAGGACCGCGACCGCTTCAACAAGCTCATCAAAAAGCTCAATCTGCGACAGCCGCAGAGCGGCATCGCCAATTCGCCGGACGCCGCCCGCGCCATCGCCGATCAGATCGGCTATCCGGTGCTGATCCGTCCGTCTTATGTGCTCGGCGGCCGCGCCATGGAGATCGTGCGCGACGGCGCCCAGCTCGACCGCTACGTCGCCAAGCTCGCCAGCACGCTGGACCGGCCGACCGAACTCGTGGTGTCGAAGAAGAGCCCGCTGCTCATCGACCGCTATCTGTCGGATGCGACCGAAGTGGACGTCGATTGCCTCGCCGACGGCAAGGACACCTTCATCGCCGGCATCATGGAGCACATCGAGGAAGCCGGCATCCATTCCGGCGACTCGGCCTGCGCGCTGCCGCCGCACTCGCTCGACGGCAACACCATCGCCGAGCTCGAGCGGCAGACGCGCGCCCTAGCGCTGGCGCTGAACGTCGGCGGGCTGATGAACGTGCAATACGCCATCAAGGACGGCGACATCTACGTGCTCGAGGTCAATCCGCGCGCCTCGCGCACGGTGCCCTTTGTCGCCAAGGTGATCGGCCTGCCCGTGGCCAAGATCGCCGCCCGCGTCATGGCCGGCGAGAGCCTGGCGAGCTTCAGGCTGGCGCCGATGCGCTTCAAGCATCGCGCGGTGAAGGAAGCGGTGTTCCCCTTCGCCCGCTTCCCCGGCGTCGACACCGTGCTCGGCCCGGAGATGAAATCGACCGGCGAAGTGATGGGGATCGACCGCGAGCACCATATTGCCTTCGTCAAAAGCCAGCTGGGCGGCGGCTCGCGCCTGCCGAAGAACGGCACCGTGTTCGTGTCGGTGAAGGACGCCGACAAGCCGCGGGTGCTCGAGGCGGTCAAATTGCTCGCCGGGCTCGGCTTCAAGATCATCGCCACCTCCGGAAACCAGAGGTTCCTGGCGGAACACGGGGTGCCGTCGACCCGCGTCAACAAGGCCACCGAAGGCCGGCCTTCGATCGTCGATGCCATCAAAAACGGCGATGTTCAGCTGGTTTTCAATACCACCGAAGGGGCGGCGGCGCTGGCCGACAGCCATTCCCTGCGGGAAGCCGCCCTCTTGCATAAAGTGCCATACTACACCACTCTTTCAGGTGCCGTCGCCGCGGCGCAAGGCATAAAAGCCTATCTTGGGGGCGACCTCGAGGTGCGTGCGCTGCAGAGCTACTTCGGCGATCGGGCCTGAGCGCGGTTCCCTTGAGGCGCGCCAGCGAGAGCGGCGGTGCGAGATAGGCCGGGAAGTCCACGGTCGCGGCGCAGGTGAAACCGGCCGCGGCCAGGGTTTTTTTGACCGGCCCTCGGCGAACTTGGACTCCGGTGCGCGGGTTTCCGTGGCCGGAGTCGTATTGCGAGTGGAACGGGACGGGTTGTGAGGATGGAAGGGCTTGGCGGCGCTTCAGGCGCGATCAAGACGTTTCGGGCGCCCGCCAGGAGGAGAAGAGACGATGGACAAGATTCCAATGACGGCTGCCGGCTACTCGACGCTCGAGGCCGAGCTCAAGCATTGCCAGCAGATCGAGCGGCCGCGCATCATCCAGCAGATCACCGATGCGCGCACGCACGGCGACCTGTCGGAGAATGCCGAATATCACGCCGCCAAAGAGCAGCAGTCGCTCAACGAGGGCCGCATCGCCGAACTCGAGGACAAGCTCGCGCGCGCCGACGTGATCGACGTGTCGAAGCTGTCCGGCGACACCATCACCTTCGGCGCCACGGTGACGCTGGTCGACGAGGACACCGACGAGAAGAAGGTGTGGCAGATCGTCGGCGAGCCGGAGGCGAACGCCAAAGCCGGCAAGATCTCGATCACCTCACCGCTGGCGCGCGCGCTGATCGGCAAGACCAAGGGTGCCTCCGTCGAGGTCAATACGCCCGGCGGCGCCAAGGCCTATGAGGTGAAGAAGATCGAGTGGAAATAACCGGTCGTTCACCACCGAATTTGCGATGGCCGGGCTTGCCCCGGCCATTTTTTGCCCGCCGGCCGCACCAGATCGAAGACTTAACGAAGCCTTTTCGCCGCGGAACAATTGCACTTAATCCCCTTAAAGGACTGCCCATGTCTCCGGTGTAAAGCCTTGTCATCGTCGTTGCTTCCGAAATTTCCGCCAGAATCGCAATGGATACCGCCGCGCTGATCGAGGAATTGAACGAGGCGGTCGCGCAGGGCGGCCTCGGACGCCGCACCAAGATCATCCACCGCATCGCCGACCTGTTCGCGGTCGCCTCGGCCAACTATTCCGAGGAGCAGATCGCGCTGTTCGACGACGTGCTCACGCGCATGGCGGAGACGATCGAACTGTCGGCGCGCGCCGCTTTGGCGAGACGCCTTGCCAAAGATCCGCGGGCGCCGGCCAAGATCAGCCGCTACCTCGCCTCGCACGACGCATTCGACGTCGCCGGCCCCGTGCTCGAACATTCGCAGCGCCTCGACAGCGATACGCTGCTCGCCACCGCCCGCACCCAGAGCCAGCGGCATTTGCTCGCCATCTCGCGGCGCGCGTCGCTCGACGAGGCGCTGACCGACGTGCTGGTCGAGCGCGGCGACAAGCATGTTGTGTTGAGCACCGCCGGGAACCCCGGCGCGCGCTTTTCCGACCGCGGCTACGCGACACTGACCACGCGCTCGGAAGGCGACGACGAGCTCGCCGCCTGCGTCGGCCTGCGCCGCGACATTCCGCGCCCGCATCTGATGCGGCTCCTGGTGCGCGCCTCGCATGCGGTGCGCCAGAAGCTCGAGGCGGCCAACCCGGCAATGACATCGCTGATCGAAGAAGCCGTTTCCGACGTCACCAAGACAATGCTCGACAGGGCGCACGTCGTCATGCGCGATTACACCGCGGCGCGCGGCCGCGTCGAAGCATTGCGCGCTTCCGGAAAGCTTAACGAACAAGACGTGGCGGCCTTCGCCAAGGCCAATCAATTCGAGGAGACGACGGTGGCGCTGGCCACGCTGTGCGAACTGCCCATCGAGACGGTCGAGCAGGCGATGACGCAGGACCTGCCGGATGCGGTGCTCATCATGGTCAAGGCGCTCGGCATGTCGCGCGACACCGCCAAAGCCGTGCTGCGCCTGCGCGCGGGCGGCCGCGGCATTTCGCCCGGCGAACTCGAGCAGTGCCTCGACACGCTGGCGCGGCTGCCCTCCTCGATCGCCCGGCAGATCATTAAATTCCGCGACAATCCCTCGCTCGCGCTCGGCGCCCGCTTCAGCCGCCTGTCGGCCTGACGCCTGCTAGGCGGTGGGAATGACCGGCAGCAGCAGATAGGATTCGCGCTCGCCGCCGGCGTAGATGGCGTTGGTGCCGCTGTTGTAGTCGGCGTGATAGTGCATGTAGCCCTGGCTGCCGACGCCGTCGCGCGGCTGCACGTCGAGCCGGATGCGGTGGCCCTTCTTGAACACCATCGACGTCGGCCAGATCTCGACATCGACTTTCACGATTTCGCTCGGCTTTAGAAACAGCCGGCGCCGGTGCTTGTGGTAGGGGCGATACGGCAGCGTGAGGTCAGGGTCGAGCTCGCGGTGCGAGACGCGCAGCCAGCCTTTGGCGACCGGCACCGGCGTGCCTTGCTGGCCGGTCTCCATGATCTCGTTGCCGTCGGCGTCGAAATTGCGCAGCGTCAGGAACAGATCCATGTCCTCGCTCGAACTCGACACCCAGAAGGTCGCGGCGAGCGGGCCGGTCACTTCGAGGTCGCGTTCGAGGGGCGGAGTTTCCAGCGCAATGCCCATGCCCGGCTTGATGCCGCCGCCCATCACCTGCGAGGAGGCCGCCGAGGTCGAGCCCATCGAGCCGAGGCTCGAGGCGGCATACGTGCGCGAGGCGGTCTGCTTCGGATTTTTATCGACCAGCGCGCCGATGCCGTCGGCTTTCGACAGATCGAAATAGAGCTTGGTCCACTGCGTGCGGGCGAGCGGCCATTCGCGCTCGTGCCGCCATTCGATCTTGTCGGCGCCGTGACGGATGGCGAGCTTGACCGGGGGCTCGTCCATCACGCCGTTGTCGATCCCCTTGAGCCAGTAGTCGAGAAACCGAATCTGATCGGCCCGCCCCTCCTCGGTGTAGAACGGATGCACGTGGCTGCCGGTGTGGATGCGCAGCTTCTTGTGCTTGGACGCCGCGCGCATGAAGGCCTCGGTGTTGCCGCGCAGATGCAGGCCGAAGCCGGTCCAGTTGCCGACCGAAAACATCGGCACCGTTATCTTGTCCCATTGCGCCTGCGCGCCGCGCAAAGCGCCGGTGTCGAGATTGTTGGAGAGCCAGAAGTCGAGCGTGTTCACCTTCCAGCCGTCGGGCAAGTGTTGCGACGCGCGGCCGAGCTTGTGATGCAGCAAATGCGCGGTGAACCAGTTGGTCATGAACACGCTCAAGATGCCGCCGTGGAACAGCGCGTCGCGGTAGATGTCGGCGAAGCCCTCCCACGGAACGATCGCTTTTAGCGACGGCGGCTGCAGGTTGGCGGCGAACCACTGGTTGATGGCGAAATAGGAAATGCCGAGCAGGCCCACCTTGCCGTTGCACCAAGGCTGCGCCGCCGCCCACTCGATGGCGTCGTAGAAATCGACCGCTTCGGCCTGCGACCACGGCTCGCACTGACCCTGTGACTTGCCGCTGCCGCGGCCGTCGACGCGCACGGCGGCATAGCCGCGCGGCACCCACCAGGCCGGGTTGACGGTTTCCCAGTTCATCCACGCGTTGGGTTTTTCCTCCAGGGTATCGGGAACGACCCACAATTTGTCCTTCTGGTAGGGGCCGAGATTGAGGATGGCCGGCACGCGCGCCTCGCCGCTCGGGCGGAACACGTCGGCGACGAGCCGCGCGCCGTCGCGCATCGGCACTTCGACGTCCTTCTCGATCACGATGGCGCCGCTGTCG
>DATJVE010000006.1:0-41135 GCA_035501975.1 Pseudolabrys sp. | reverse complement strand
CGTTGTTGGCGGCGGCCGGCGGCTCCTGGTGGCGATGCGCCAGCGCGAGGAAGTCGCTATCGAACGTCAGCCAGCGGCGCAGATCGGCCGTCTCGCTCAGCATCGTCTTCGTCAGCCCGGCTCGCGACAAAAGCTTCAATGCGGCGCGCAAGATCGATACGGAAGGCGTCGAGGTCGGCGGGGAAATCGTCGTCATGGTCTGATCCTGCTGGCGCCGCGGCGGCCAGGCGGTGGCGGCGCAGCTTGGCGAGCGTTTCGGCGTGAATGGACAGCGTGCGCGCGGTGCGCTCGGCGTCGATCGGCCGCAGCGGCTCCTTGTCGAGACTGGCGCGCATGGTTTCCACGGTGGCGAGTTCCTTGAGCACCGCCTGCTCGATGCGGTCGAGCGCCGCGGGATCCGGTGGCGCCGGCGCGTCCGTCAGCGCATCGGCCTCCGCCGCGAGCCGCATCGCCGGCGACAGGCCGCGCCGGTGCAGCGACGCTTCGGGCCTCACCCATCGCTCGCGCTTGACGAGACGGGAGAGCACGCTGTGGTGCATGCCGAACTTGCCGGCGATCGAGGTCATGCTCTCGGTCGTCTGCTCGATGCGCCGCCGCGCCTCGGCGAGGAATTCCGGCGTGTAGAACGGGCGCGGCGCGGCGACTTTTTTGGTTGCCCTGCGCCTACGCGGCATTTTCTTGACTGCGGCCCTTTTGCGCACGGTTTTGCGCCGCGCGGGCGCGCGCGTTCGCTTCGTCATGACGAGGCTCCGTTTGGATTTTAGGGTCTGATTTCGGGAAAGGCCGGCGGCGCTGGACGCGTCTCGCCGACCGTGCCCGAATCCTAGCGGAGCAGCGTCACGCTGTCAAGGATTATTTTCCTGCCGCACCGAGCGCCGCGGCAGCCTTGCTTCACTTCTCCCATAGGGAGAGGTCGCCCGCCGAAGCTTTAGCGCAGGCGGGCGCGCCGGGTTCGCGGCAAATATCACCCCCTCGCCCTCAGCACCGCCTCGATCGACACGCGCGACCACGGCGCGGTGCGCTCGCGGAAGGCGACGTACGAGCCGTGCACCTTGCCGGAGATGGCATCGCGCGCGGCGACCGCGCCGAGCACGCCGTCCGCCTCCTTGCGCGCCGCGGCGACGAGGTCGTCCGGGAACGCCGCAAGCGTGACGTGGTGCTCGCCGGTGAGCGCCTTCAGCGCCTCGGCGTTGAGCCGCTCCATCTCGGCGAGCGCATAGTTCGCCTCCGTGGCGCAGGCGTGCGCGACGATCGCCTTCAGCTCGTCGGAGAGCGCGGTCCACACTTTCAGCGCGACGATGCACTCGCCGGTGCCGTTCGGCTTGTTGAAGCCGGGATAGTAGTAGAACGGCGCCACGCGATAGAGCCCGAGCGCGATGTCGGTGCCGGGGCCGACGAATTCGGCGCCGTCGATGACGCCCGACTGCAGCGAGGTGAGGATCTCGGCCGGCGGCGTGGTCTGCGGCGTGGCGCCGAGGCGGCGATAGATTTCGCCGCCGAGGCCGAGCGACCTGAGTTTGAGCCCGCGCAGGTCGGCGAGCGATTTCAGCTCGCGGCGGAACCAGCCGCCCATGCAGACGCCGGTATTCCCGGCCATGAACGGCTTGACCCCAAAGGGCTGGTAGAGCTCGTCCCACAGCGCCTGGCCGCCGCCGGCCTCGATCCAGGCGACGTGCTCGGACGGCGTCAGGCCGAACGGCACGGTGGTGAAGAAGGCGGCGGCCGGCATCTTGCCCTGCCAGTAGAAGGCCGCGGTGTGGCCGATATCGGCGACGCCCGAGCCGACGGCGCCGAGCACCTCGAAGGCCGGCACGATCTCGCCGGCGGCATAGACGGTGATGTCGATGCGGCCGCCGGACAATGCGCGGATGCGCGAGGCGACGCGCTCGGCCGACATGCCGGGGCCGGGCAGCCGTTTCGGCCAGGAGGTGACCATGCGCCACTGCAACGTTTGCGCGCGCGCGATCGACGGCGCGGCGAGGAGCCCGGCGGCGCTCACGCCAGCGAGACGGGTGAACTGGCGGCGCGTGGTCATGACGTGCTCCATTGCTTGTAGAAATGGTGTAAAGGCCCGGGGCCGTGGCCGATGTCGAGTTCGTCGGCGTGCGCGATCGCGGCGGTGACGTAGGCCTTGGCCTCCTGGCACGCGGTCACGATATCGCGGCCCTTGGCCAGCCCCGCCGCGATCGCCGACGACAACGTGCAGCCGCTGCCGTGGGTGTTTCTGGTCTCGGTCCGCTTCGCCGCCAGGCGCACGACCTCGCCCTGGCCGATCAAGAGATCGACGCTTTCGGCGCCGGCGCCGTGGCCGCCTTTGATCAGCACGTAACGTGCGCCGAGCGACAAGATCTCACGCGCCTGCGCTTCCATCTCTCGTTCGTTGCGCGCGAGCGAGGCGCCGGTCAGCGCCGCCGCCTCCGGCAGATTGGGCGTCACCAGCAGCACGCGCGGAATCAACGTGCGGCGCAGCGCGTCGGCGACGTCGCCGTTCAACAGGCTGTCGCCCGAGCTCGCCATCGTGACCGGGTCGAGCACGACGGTGCGCGCCCGGTGTCGCGCGGCCCCCGCCGCCACCGCTTCGACGGTCGCCGGCCGGAACAGCATGCCGATCTTCACCGCATCGATCGCGAGATCGGAAAAGACGGCGTCGATCTGCGCCTCGACGAAACCGGCGGGCACGTCGTAGACCGCGCTCACGCCCTGCGTGTTCTGCGCGGTCAGGGCGGTGATGACGCAGGCACCGTACACACCGCACGCGGCGAACGTCTTCAGGTCCGCCTGGATGCCGGCGCCGCCGCCCGAATCCGAGCCGGCGATGGTCAGCGCGATCGCCGTCATAGCCGCCCTCGCCGCTCGAGCGCGCCGTCCACCACCGCGCGCAAATGCTGCGCGGCCTCGGCCGCGTCGGCCGCGAGCGACAGCGCCGAGATCACCGCGACGCCGTCCGCCCCCGCCGCAATCGTCTCGGCGGCGTTTCCCGCATTGATGCCGGAGATGGCGCAGACCGGAAATCCCGGCTTGCGCCCGCGCACCGCCTGCGCGATCGCGCGCAAGCCGGAAATTCCGATCGGCGGCGTAGCGTCATCCTTCGAGCCGGTCGGGTACACCGCGCCAATGCCGACATAGTCGATGAGATCGAGCGGCGCCTCTTGCGCATGACGCAGGCTGCTCAGGCTCAAGCCGATGATGGCCGTGCGGCCGAGCAGCAGCCGCGCATCGGCAGGCGACATATCGTCCTGGCCGATATGCACCCCGTCGGCTTCGGCGGCAAGCGCGACATCGACGCGGTCGTTGATCAGCAATGGCACACCGGCCGGCTCCAGCACGGCGCGCAATGCGCGCGCTTCCTCGACCATGGCGCGGGTGCCGCCGTGCTTGTCGCGCAACTGCACCAGCGTAGCGCTGCCGGCGATCGACCGGGCCAAGTCGGTCAGCGTGCGGCCACCCGCCACCGCGGGGTCGACAAGCGCATAAAGCCGCAGATCGAGGTCCATCAGTCCACCTTTGCCCGCGCGGTCAGCGCCGGCCCGTCGAGATTGAACAGCGTATCGAGAAAACTCGCCGCGAAGCTGCCTGGGCCCGCGGCCTTCTCCGCCGCCAATTCACCGGCGACGCCGAAGATGGTGAGCGCCGCCGCGGTGGCGAGCCAGGCATCGGCCTCGACGCCGACGCAGGCGGCGACCAGCGCCGAGGCGGCGCAGCCCATGGCGGTAACCTTGGCCATCAGCCGGTGCCCGTTGGCGATGGCCGCGAGACGCTCGCCGTCACTGACCCAATCGGTTTCGCCCGACAACCCGACCACGGTGTTCGTCGAGCGTGCATAAGCGGCGAGCGCGCCGCGCGTTGGTTCGCTGCCCGCAAATGCGGAAAATTCCGCCGCGTTGAGCCGGACCGCCCCGGGTCCGCGCGCAACCAAGACGCGGGCAAACTCGGCGCGCGCGGGTGAGCGGTCGATGAATACCGGATCGAGCACCCACGGCACATTCGCTTGCGCGGCCGCTTGCACCGCGATCTCCGTCGCCTCGCGCCGTTCGCGATCGAAGGTGCCGAGATTGACCAGGAGCGCATCGGCGCCGGCGACGAAGGCGCCGATCTCCTCCGCCGACAGCGTCATCGACGGCAGGCAGCCTGCGGCGAGCAGCGCATTGGCGGTAAAATTCTGCGCCACCGCGTTGGTGATGCAATGCACGCGCGGGCCTCGCGCGCGCAGGCGGTCGAGCAGCGCGGCCGCACTTTGCGGCAGATCGACGCGCGTTGAGCCGTCGCGCGGTGCTTGTCCGGGATGGCGCATCTCATCTCCCTCCGCCGGCATGACCCGGATCAGGTTCGTTGGGTTGGCCCGACTGGCCTCTCAGTCCGGCACCGGCCGGACACCCCACGAGATTGCGGTTTCTACCTAGTCCGCGCAGGCCGGCAAGGCAAGGCATAAAGCCTGCCGCCTTGCAAGGAGCCCATGTTTTTGCTGGATTGCGGTGAACCGCCGGAGGCGCGAGATGACCCCCTTTTTCGTTCAGATCAAATGCGAGCTCGGCAAGTCCTACCAAGTGGCCAACGAGCTGGCCGAGGCCGAAATCGCCTCCGAGATCTATTCGACGGCCGGCGATTACGACCTGCTGGTGAAATTCTACGTCGATGCCGGCACCGATATCGGCCACTTCGTCAATGAGAAGGTGCAGACCCTACCCGGCATCAAGGACACCTACACCATCATCACCTTCAAGGCATTCATGACCTGACGCGCCGTCGGGCGCGTGGCCGCCTGCAATGTCAGCGGCCTACATGGTTAACGGACTATTAACGCTCCTGTGGCCTGCTCCGGCCGGATGGCACATGCACGGGCATCATGAGCAACAGCAACTGGGCGCCGCGCGCCGCGCAGGAAGAAAGACTGCGTCATCTTGAGCGCGAGCGCGCGAGCGGCCGCGCCACCACAGAATTGCAAATCGAGCGCGCGGCACTGCTGAATGCCTTGGATCGTCGCGGCGATGCGCAGCAGGCGTTTGTCGAAATCCTGTTGCGCGAGCCGACGCATTTCAGCGCGCTCAATGAATTCGGCAACTGCCTGACATCGATGGGCCTCATTGCCGCGGCGTGCCGCGTCTATTCGGAGGCCGCCACGCACCATCCGGACAATCCGATGGGGCATGTGAACCTCGCCAACCTGCTGCTGCGCGGCGGCGATCTCGCCGGCGCACGCCAGCACTACGAAGTCGCCTTGCGGCTCAGCCCGGATCATCCGCAGGCGCATCAAGGACTGGGGGCGGTTCTCTCGGGACTGGGAGACCGCGGCAGCGCCCAACCGCATTTCCGGAAAGGCTTCGCTGGCTGCTCCGTAACGTCGCTGCCCTATCGCGGCAGCAAGCCGCCAGTGCCGCTGCTGCTGCTGGTGTCGTCGGGTAGCGGCAACGTCCCGACCGCATCATTCCTCGACGATCGGATTTTCCTGACATCGGTCATCGTCGCGGATTTTCTCGATCCATCGCTGCCGTTGCCGCCTCATCGTGCGGTATTCAACGCCATTGGTGACGCCGACCTCTGTACTCCCGCGCTTTCAGCGGCGGCTCGACTAATCGAGAGGACGCGCGCGCCGGTCATCAACGAGCCTTTGGCGGTCCGCAAAACGGGCCGCATCGCGGTTGCCCAACGTTTCCACGCTTTGCCAGGCGTGGTAACCCCGCAAATGCTCACGCTGCCGCGCGCGACGCTTAGCGGGCCCGATGGCGCCGCCGCGATCGGCGCCCGCGGGATTGCGTTTCCGCTGCTCTTGCGTTCGCCCGGTTTCCATACCGGGCATAATTTCGTGCTGGTCGAATCCGCGAACGAGCTCGGTGCGGCGGCAAACAGCCTCCCGGGCGACGATCTGCTGGCAATCGAATATCTCGACGCCCGCGGCGCCGACGGCAACGCGCGCAAATACCGCGTGATGATTGTCGACGGGCAACTTTATCCGATGCACCTTGCAATCTCGCGGCAATGGAAGGTGCACTATTTCACCGCCGACATGGCTGACAATGCGGACTATCGCCGCGAGGAAGCCGCGTTCCTCGCCGACATGCGCGCGGTTATCGGGCACAAAGCGCTGACGGCGCTCAAGCGGATCGCCCGCGAGCTCGGTCTCGACTACGGCGGGATTGATTTTGGTCTCAGCCCGGCCGGCGACGTATTGCTGTTCGAGGCGAACGCAACCATGGTCGTCAATCCGCCGGACGCAGACGAGCGATGGGTTTATCGGCGCGCCGCGATCGGCAAAATTCTGGGTGCCGTGAGCGGTATGATTTTGCAGCGGGCGGCGGTGCCTGCCAAACATAAAGTCGCCTGAAAAAGCCTCCGCTCGGCGGCTAGATCTCCGGCCGGCGCGGCCCTTCCGCTTCTTGCGCGCGCTGCACGCCAAGCCGGCGCTCGCGCCAGATCACGAAAAGTCCGGCGCCGGCGACGATGGTCGCACCGGCATAGACCAGCCCGCTCGGCAATTCGCCGAACACCCAGTAGCCGAGCAACAGCGCCCACAGCATCGAGGAATAGTCGAACGGCGCCACCACCGAGGCGGTGGCATGGCGATAGCTTTCGGTCAGAAAAATATGCGCGACGCCGCCGAAGACGCCCATCGAGACCAGCAAGAGAAGCTCGAAACCGGTCGGCGTGTGCCAAGCGAACGGCAGCGTCACCATACCGGCCAGTGCTGTGACCAGCGAAAAATAAAATACGATCGACGAAGTCGTCTCACTCTGCGTGAGCCGCCGGGTTTGGATGACGGTGCCGGCGTTACAAAAAGCGGAAATCAGCGCCAGGATCGAGCCCAACGTCGCCACGCTGGCCGCGCCAGCGGCGGCGTAGTGATTGACGTCAAAATGCGGGATCAACATCACGATCACCCCGCCAAACCCGACCAGCACCGCGCTCCAGCGATAGACCCTCACTTTCTCTTTCAGAACGATCGCCGCCAGCGCCACCGTGATCAGCGGCGAGGCGAAGGAAATCGCGGTAGCGTCCGCCAGCGGCAACCGCGCCAGCGCGGAGAAATTGGTAAACATGCCGGCGACGCTGAGCGCTCCGCGCCCGAGCTGCCCGAACGGCCGGCTGGTGTACAGCGCGCTCGCCAGTTCGCCGCGGTAGGCATAGATCAGCAACACGGGCGGGATCGCGCAGGCGCTGCGGAAGAACACCAGCTGGCCGACCGGCACCACGTCGCCCAACTGGCGCACGAACGCCGAGAGAGCGGCGAACAGCAGCGCGGAGAGCAGCTTCAGGCCGATGGCTTTGAAAAGATTCATCCCGGACTACCTAGCCGCGAAGCCGGCGCTTGTCTCCGGGCTATTTCTTCGGCTCCTGCTTGCGTCCTTCGACCGCCGGCAGCGACTTGATATAGGCCGCGATGGCATTGCGATCGTCCGCCGTCAGCTTTGCAGTATTGCCAACAACCTCGATCATGTTGCCGCCGACCAGATCGGCATCCGGCGTCATCCCGTCGGTGAGCGTGCCGGCGATATCCTTCTCGGTCCAGGTCTTGAGCTTGTATTGGGTAATGTTGGGCACGCCGCCATTGCCGTCGGGGCTCGGGCCGCCGGTGAAGCGCAAGCTTCGAATGATGCCGCCGAGCGCGTCGCGCGGTGAGTGGCATTCCGCGCAATGGCCGGGACCGTTCACCAGATAGGCGCCGCGGTTCCACTGCGCCGATTGGGTGGGGTCCGGCTTGAACGGCTCGCCATCGAGATAGATGAGCTTCCACAGCCCGAGCGCGCGGCGGATGTTGAACGGAAACCGTAAAGCGTGGTCGCGCACGCGGCCCTGCACCGGCGGCAGCGTCTTGAGAAACGCGAACAGATCGCGCAGGTCGTCGTAACTCATGTGCTGGTACGAGGTGTAAGGCAGCGCCGGATAGAGATGCTCGCCCGCGGGCGACGTGCCCTTGGTCATGGCGGTAACGAATTGGGCTTCGCTCCACGCGCCGATGCCATCTTTCGGATCTGGCGAAATGTTGGGAACGTAGAACGTGCCGAACGGCGAGTTGAGCGCAAGCCCGCCGCCGAGCCTCGTTGGGTCCTTCTGTTTGGGCACCGCATGACAGGAGGTACAGCCGCCGGCGTAAAGCATTTCGCGGCCGTTTTTGAGATCGGGCGTGTGCGGCGCAAGCGCGCTAGCGGAAACGGTCGCGGGGATCGTCAATACCCAGAACGCGGCAATCCCCAGCACGGCGGCAATCGCCGCCAACACGAACATCCGCCGAATCATCGATTCCCCCGGAAGCGCGGTCCGCTTGTACACGATACAAAGCGCCGATGCGACGGTATCGCGGCGGCGGGACGCACCACCAAATTAGCCAACCCGCGCCCGAATAATTGCGTCGCTTCGGTGTTATAGTGAGTTGGCATAAGAGGCGCTCTCGTCCGCCAATAAACGTGGAGGCTGCTTAATGACTCGCATGGTTCCAGCTCTCGCGCTCGCGGCAATTGTTGTTCTTGGCGGCGGCCAGCTGTCCTTCGCGCAAACCCCGCCTGCGCAAATCGTCAAGGAGCGGCAGGACGCCATGGAAAAGAATTGGACCGATTATTTCAAGGACATCGCGACCACAATCCGCTCCGGCAGTCCGGATTTGCCGCTCATTGCGACCAGGGCGGCGGGGGCGAGCGAGCATCTGAAAAAACTGGCGCAGCTCTTTCCGCCGGGGACTGGCCGCGACGTCGTACCGGCGACCCGTGCAAAACCGGAAATCTGGACGCAGCGGGCGGACTTCGAGGCCGCTCTGACGGCGTTGATGGACGCGACGAAACAGATCGGCGAAGACGCCAAGAGCGGCGACGTGGACAAGGTCAAGGCTGACTGGACAAGCCTGGCCAAGGCCTGCGGCGGCTGCCATGGCGGCCCAAAGAAATCCGGCGGTAAATTCCGTTTTGAAGAAGAATAAGGCCGCGCGCCGCGAGTTTAGCCGTTCTGGCCTTTCGCGACGTCGATCGCCGCCCAGATCTTTTGCGGGGTCGCCGGCATGTCGATGTGGCCGATGCGGTAGGCGCGCCAGAGCGCGTCGAGGATCGCATTGATCAGCGCCGGACACGAGCCGATGGCGCCGGCCTCGCCCGCGCCTTTGACGCCGAGCGGATTGTTCTTGCACGGCACGTTGCTCGTCTCGAACACAAAGTCGGGTGCGTCGGCCGCGCGCGGCATGGCGTAGTCCATGAGACTCGCGCTGAGCAATTGGCCGGAGGCGGGATCGTAGACGGTGTCTTCCATCAAAGCCTGGCCGATGCCCTGCACCGCGCCGCCATGCACCTGCCCCGCCAGCAGCAGCGGATTGAGCGTGGCGCCGAAATCGTCGACCACCACATAATTCATGATCGCGGTCGCGCCGGTCTCCGGATCGATTTCGACTTCCGCGATATGGGTACCGTTGGGGAATGTCGGCAGTTCGGTGCCAAACTCGCTCGCCGCGCGCAATTGCTCGGACTTGGCCTGCGGATGCGCGGCAAGGTCGGCAAAGGAGATGACGCGGTCGGTGCCGGCGACGCGGATCGCGCCGTCGGCGATCTCCATGTCGGTGGGCGCGGCTTCGAGCGCATCGGCGGCAAGCTGCTTGAGCTGCTCGGCCAGCGTCTTCGAGGCACGATCGACCGAGACGCCGCCCACGGGAATGGAACTGGAGCCGCCGGTGCCGGCGCCGGTCGCAATCGCATCGGTGTCGCCCTGCACCACACGCACCCGCTCCGGCGGCAGATCGAGCCGTTCGGCGACAAGTTGCGCGTAAGAGGTGGCATGGCCCTGCCCGGTCGACTGCGAGCCGATCAGCACGGTGACGCCGCCGTCGCGCTCGAGCCGCACCACCGCGGTCTCCGGCCCGTTATTGCCGCAGGCTTCG
Organism: Pseudolabrys sp.; assembly: GCA_035501975.1. Classification (GTDB taxonomy): domain Bacteria; phylum Pseudomonadota; class Alphaproteobacteria; order Rhizobiales; family Xanthobacteraceae; genus Pseudolabrys. Next base: position 31,288 of record DATJVE010000006.1, on the reverse strand, counting down.
ACGTAGCTGGCAATGCCGATGCCGCGCAGCTTGCCGGCGCGCTTGGAAGCGGCGGCGCGCTTGTTGAAACCGCTCCAGTCGGCGATTTCCTGCGCGCGCGCCAAGGCGCCGGCGAAATCACCGGAGTCGTAGACCTTGCCCGTCGGCGTCGTATACGGCATCGCCTTCGGCTTGATCAGATTGCGGCGGCGCAGCACGTCGGGCGCGACGTCGAGTTCGCGCGCCGCCGTATCGACCAGCCGCTCGATCAGATAAGACGCCTCCGGCCGTCCGGCGCCGCGATAGGCATCGACCGGCACGGTGTTGGTATAGGCCGCGCGCAGGCGCACGTGCGCCGCCGGAATATCGTAGGCGCCGGTCGCCATGCCGGCGCCGAGCCAGGGAATATAGGGCGCGTAGCATGACAGGTAAGCGCCCATGTCGGCGACGATGTCGAGCTCGAGCGCGAGGAAGCGCCCTTTGTCATCGACCGCCAGCCGCGCCGTCGAAATATTATCGCGGCCGTGGCTGTCGCCGAGGAAATGTTCGGAGCGTTCGCAGATCCAGCGCACCGGCTTGGCCGTCCGCTCGGCCGCGACCGCGGCCAGCGCGTATTCGCGATAGGGAAATAGCTTGGTGCCGAAGCCGCCGCCGACGTCGGGCGTGATCACGCGCATCCGCTCCGGGGGAATGCGCAGCACGTCGTTGCAGATGATGTCGCGGATGATGTGGCTGCCCTGGCTGCCGAGCGTCAGCGTGAAGCGCTTGCCGTCGTATTCCGCGATCACGCCGCGGGTGTCCATGTAGTTGGTCACCAGCCGCTGATTGACGATGGTCAGTTCGACCGTGCGCGCGGCCTGCGCGAACGCGACTTTGGTCGCTGCCGCGTCGCCGAGTTCGGTTTCGAAGGCGAGATTGCCGGGCCGGTCGGCCCACACGCGCGGCGCACCGGGCGCGAGCGCCGCCACGGCGCCGGTCACATGCGGCAACGGCTGCCAGTCGACGGCAATCGCTTCGGCGGCGTCCTTTGCCGCCGCCAGGCTGTCGGCAACCACGAAGGCGACCGCGTCGCCGACGTGGCGCACCACGTCCTTGGCCAGGATCGGGTAGACCGGAACTTTGATCTCAGGTCCCGGAATCACACCCGGCGTCGGCAGCGGCCCAAGGTCCGCTACTTCAGCGGCGGTGAGCACCAGACGCACGCCCGGCATGGTGCGCACGCGCTCGATATCGTGGAACGCGAAGCGGGCATGCGCGTGCGGCGAGCGCAGCACCACCGCATGCAGCGTGGCGGGCGCCGCGACATCGGAGATATAGCGGCCGGCGCCGCGCAGCAGCGCGTCGTCCTCCTTGCGCTTGAGCGGCTGGCCAAAGCCGAACTTCATCGTCATGGTTTTGCCGCCTGCGACTGCGGGCCGCGCCGCGCAAAGCGCAGCGCGATCCAGCGCGTGACCACATAGAATACCGGCGTGAAGATGAGGCCGAACACCGTAACGCCGATCATGCCGGAGAACACCGCCGTGCCCAGCGTCTGCCGTAGTTCCGCGCCGGCGCCGATCGCCCAGACCAGCGGCGTCACGCCCAGGATGAAGGCCATCGAGGTCATCAGGATCGGCCGCAAGCGCAGATGCGCCGCCTCCACCGCCGCCGCGAAGCGGTCGCGGCCGGCGTCTTCCAGCTGCTTGGCGAATTCCACGATCAAAATGGCGTTTTTGGCGGCTAGACCGATCAGCACGATGAAGCCAACTTGCGTCAGAATATTGTTGTCCTGGCCGCGAATCACCACGCCGACGATGGACGCGATCAGGCACATCGGCACGATCAGGATTACCGCCAGCGGCAGCGTCAGGCTCTCGAACTGCGCAGCCAACACCAGGAACACGAACACCACCGCCAGCACGAAGGCGAACATCGCGGTATTGCCGGCGCGCAATTGCTGGAAGGCGAGCGTGGTCCACTCGTAAGAGAAGCCCTCCGGCAGGATTTGCGCCGCCAATTGCTCCATGATCTTGATCGCCTGGCCCTGGCTGTAGCCGGGCGCCGCGGCGCCGTCGAGCTCGGCTGCCGGATAAAGATTGTAACGCGGCACGCGGTAGGGCCCGGTGATCGTGCGCACCGTAGTGAAGGCGCCGAGCGGCACCGTGGCGCCGCTGTTGTTGCGCACGCGGATGCGCAGCACGTCATCGGTGTTCTTGCGATAGTCGCTCTCGGCCTGCGCCACCACGCGGTAGGTGCGGCCGAACAGGTTGAAGTCGTTCACATAGGCCGAGCCCAGATAGATCTGCAGCGCGGCGAACACGTCGGGGATGTTGATGCCGAGCAGCTGTGCCTTGACGCGATCGATGTCGAGATAAAGCTGCGGCGTGGTGTTCTCGAACAGCGAAAACACCTGAACGAGCCCCGGCGTCTGCGCCGCCCGTCCCATCATCGCGTAAACCGCATTCTGCAATTCCTGCGAGCCACGCCCGGCGCGATCCTCAACCATCATGCGGAAACCGCCGGCATTGCCGATGCCCGCGACCGGCGGCGGCGCGGCGACGAAGATCAAGCCGTCCTTGATGGCCTGCAGGCGCATGAACAATTGGCCCTGGATCGCGGCGGCCGATTGATCGGGGTGTTTGGCACGCTCCTCGAACGGAGCAAGCGTGACGAACACCGCGCCCGCGTTCGGCGCGTTGGTGAAGGTGGCGCCGGAAAAGCCGACGATGTTCACCGCGTGCGCGATGCCCGGCACTTTCAAAGCGATCTCCACCGCGCGGCGGTTGACGTCGTCGGTGCGCGCCAGCGAGGCGGCCGGCGGCAGCTGCGTGATGATGATGAGATAGCCGCGGTCGAGCTGCGGGATGAAGCCGATGGGCGTCTTGCGGAATTCATTGAGCCCGAAGGCGATGACGGCGGCATAGACCACCAGCATCAGCACGGCGATGCGGACGGTGCGCGCCGAGAGCCAGCCGTAGCCGCGCGTCAGGGCTTCGAAATAGCGATTGAAGCCGCGGAAAAACGCATGGATCGGCTTGTTCCACCAGGTGTCGTCTTCCGGCCGTCCGTGCGGCTTGAGCAGCAGCGCGCATAGCGCCGGCGACAACGTCAGCGACACGATCAACGAAATGATCGTGGCGCCGGCGATGGTCAGCGCGAATTGCCGGTAAAACTGCCCGGAAATTCCGGTGATGAAGGCCGACGGGATGAACACCGACGACAGCACCAGCGCGATCGCGATCAGCGCCGCGCCCACCTCATCCATGCTCTTGACTGCGGCATCGTGAGGGCTCAAGCCCGCCTCGATGTTGCGTTCGACGTTTTCCACGACGACGATGGCGTCGTCGACGACGATGCCGATGGCCAGCACCAGACCGAACAGCGACAGATTGTTGAGCGTGAAGCCGAACAGCGACATCACGAAAAAGGTGCCGATCAGCGATACCGGAATAGCGACGATCGGAATGACGGCGGCGCGCCAAGTCTGCAGAAACAAGATGACCACCAGCACGACCAGGATGATCGCTTCGCCGATGGTCGATTCCACCGCGTCGACCGACTGCTGGATGAACTGCGTCGGGTTGTAGACGATGGTGTATTTCAGGCCCGGCGGAAAACGCTTGGACAGGTCCTCCATGGTGTTCTGGATCGCCCGCGCGGTCGACAGCGCGTTCGAGCCGGGGCGTTGGAAGATGCCGATGGCGATGGCCGGATCGCGGTCGAGATAGGAATTGGTCGAATAGTCTTGCGCCGCCAGTTCGACCCGCGCGATGTCCTTGATCCGCACGATTGCGTTGGCGGTCTGCTTGACGACGATCTGGCCGAACTCGTCCGGATTGGCGAGACGGCCTTGCGTCTGCACCGAAATCTGAAACGCGCCCGATTTGTCCATCGGCGGCTGGTCGAGCACGCCGGAGGCGACCTGCACGTTCTGACCCTGCAGCGCCGTCACCACGTCGGCGGCGGTCAGCCCGACCGACTGCAGGCGGTCGGGATCGAGCCAGATGCGCATCGCGTAGTCGCGCGCGCCGAACACGATGAGCGAGCCGACGCCGTCGACGCGGGTCACCGCGTCGGTGATTTCGAGCGTCGCATAGTTGGAGATGAACAGCGTGTCGCGGGAATTGTCAGGCGAATAGAGATGTACGACCATCATCAGGTCGGGCGAGCTCTTGTTCACCGTCACGCCGATGTTGCGTACGTCGGCGGGCAGACGCGGCTGCGCGATGGCGACTCTGTTCTGCACCTGCACCTGCGCGATGTCGAGATTTGTGCCGATGTCGAAGGTGACGGAAATCGTGAAGCGGCCGTCGGCGGTCGAGTTCGAGGACATGTAGATCATGTTCTCGACACCGTTGATCTGCTCTTCGATCGGCGTCACCACCGTCGAGGCGACGACGTCGGCGCCGGCGCCGGGATACTGGCCGGATACGGTGATGGTCGGCGGCGCGATCTCCGGATATTGCGCGATCGGCAGGCGGAAGAAGGCGACGCCGCCGAGGATCACGAAGATGATCGACACCACGGAGGCGAAGATCGGCCGGTCGATGAAGAAATGCGAGATGCGCATGGCTTTGGCTGCGGCTATTTCGTGGCCTGCGGCGCCTGCGCGCCCGGCGCCGGCGCGGCGCCCGGTTTAGCCTCTTCCTGCGGCGTGACGGCCTGACCCGGCCGCGCACGCATCAGACCGTTCACGATGACGCGATCGTCGGGGCCGATGCCGCTCTTGATCACGCGCAGATTGTCATTGGTGATCTGGCCGAGCGTCACGTATTTCGGAACGACCTTGTTGTCGGCGCCGACGGTCAAGACGAATTTCCGCGTCTGCTCGGTGCCGATGGCGACATCCGGCACCAGCAACGCCTCGTAAGGCGGCGAGCCGGCGACCTGCAGGCGGGCGAACATTCCGGGCGTGAAGAGATTGTTGGGGTTGGCGAATACCGCCCGCCCGCGGATGGTGCCGGTCGACGGATCGATCACGTTGTCGACGAAATCCATGCGGCCATTGTGCACGAAATCCTGCTCGTCGATCAGCTTGAGCGCGACCGGCACGCCGCCGCCGCGGCTGGCGATGTCGTTGCCGGTCTTCGCCATGCGCTCGTAGCGCAGGAACGAGGCTTCGTCGAAGGTGAACTCGAAATAGATCGGATCGGTCGATACGATGGTGGCGAGCAAGGTGGTGTTGCCGGTGGTGCCGCCGGTCACCAGATTGCCCGGCGAGACGCGCCGGTCGCCGATGCGGCCATCGACCGGCGCGCGCAATTCGGTGAACTCGATGTCGAGATCGGCCTGGCGCACCGCCGCTTCATTGTTGTTGACGGAGGCTTGCGCATTGCGGAAGGCCTGCGCGCGCTGCTCGAAGACCTGGTCGGTGATCGTCTTGTCTTTCACCAACTGCTGGCCGCGGATGTAGTCGGCTTGGGTGAACTCGAGATTGGATTTGGCTTGCGCCAGATTGGCGCGCGCCTGGTCGAGCGTGTTCTGGAACGGCCGCTTGTCGATGGTGAACAACAAGTCGCCCTGTTTGACGATCTGACCGTCCTTGAAATGCACGCCGTCGAGATAGCCGGAGACGCGGGCGCGTACTTCCACAGAATTGATCGCGGTGAAGCGGCCGACATATTCGTCGTAGTCGGTGACCGCGCGCTTGACCGGCACGGCGACGCTGACCGCCGGCGGCGGCGGCGCGGCGCCCTGTTTCTGCTGCTCGCCGCAATTCGCGAGCAAGATCGCCAGCGCGCAAAGCGCGGCAACGGTGCGGCCGCGCATCAATGAAACTGATGGAGTTCCCCGTGCAGAATTCATGAATACCTGCATTATCGGCCGACCACGAATAGCCCGGTCCGTCCCCATAGCGTCGGGCAGCAGTTATGTCCACCGGAGCCCATCGGCAATAGCCGCGCGGCGGCGAAAGACTGCGACTTTAGCCTTGCTGCCGGGCGCGAAACGCGGCGAGCCAGTGCGGGCCGATCAATGCCAGCACGATGCCGCCGTAGACGGCGCCGCCAATCACGGCCAGCAACGCAAGACTAGCCACGTCGCCCAGGCGGTGCCAGCCGGCGAACAGATGCGCGACCGGCGTTGCGCACAGCCAGAGCGCGGCCGCCAGCGCCAGCCCGGCGACGGCGAGCCTGATCGTCGATTGCCGCAGCCGCTCGTCGATATGCACATGCCCGGCGCGGGCCGCGAACCAGACCACGAGGCCAAGATTGATCCAGGCGCCGATCGACGTCGCCAGCGCCAGGCCGACCTGCGCCAGCGGCCCCATCAACAAGAATTTGAACGCGATGTTGACGGCGGCGGCAACCAACGCCGCCTTCACCGGGGTTGCGGTGTCGCCACGCGCGAAGAACGTCGCGACCGTGCTGCGGATCAGCACGAAAGGCAGAAGCCCGACCGCATAGGCCGCAAGCGTATGCCCGGCGGCAACCGCGTCGTTCGCGGTGAAGGCACCGCGCATGAACAGCGCCCGCATGATCAGTTCCGGGATGACGACGAAAGCCACCAGACAGGGAAGCGACAACAGCAGCGTGAATTCGATGGCGCGGTTCTGCGCGCTGGACGCGCCGGTTTCGTCGCCGGCGGCGATGCGGCGCGCCATCTCCGGCAGGATGACGGTGCCGGCGGCGATGCCGATGACGCCGATCGGCAATTGATCGATGCGGTCGGCGTAATAAAGCGCCGACAGCGCGCCCGCCGGCAGGAAGCTCGCGATGATGGTGTCGGCGAACAGCGCGAGCTGCACGCCCATGGAACCGACCGTCGCCGGACCGAGCGCGCGGAAGAACCGGCGGACATCAGCATCGAGCTCGGGCCAGCGCAAGACGGTCATGGCGCCCGCGCGCCAGGTATCGCCACCGACCAGCATCGCCTGCAGCACGCCGGAGATCAGCACGCCCCAGGCGGCGGCATGACCGGCGGTCGGGAAAAAAGCGGCCAGCGCCAACGTCGCGATCATCGCCAGATTGAGCAGCGTCGAGGCAAAGGCGGCGGAGGCAAAGCGCTGCAGCGCGTTGAGGATGCCGCCATAAAGCGTCACTAAGGTGATCAGCAGCAGATAAGGAAAGGTTATGCGCGTGAGATCGACCGCCAGTGAGAATCGCCCCGGATCCTTGGCGAAGCCGGGTGCCAGCACCTCGATCACCGTCGGCGTGAACAGCAGCGCGAAGGCCAAGAGGACGATCTGGCTCGCCAGCAGCAAGGTGAAGATGCGGTCGGCGAAGACTTCGGCGCGCGCCGCCCCGCCCTGCTCGCGGATGCGCGCATAGGCCGGAACGAAGGCCGCATTGAAGGCGCCCTCGGCGAAAATGGCGCGGAAATGATTTGGCAGCCGGAAAGCCACGAAAAAAGCGTCGGCCGCAGGCCCCGCGCCCAGAATCGCCGCCAGTACGATGTCGCGGACAAATCCGGTGATGCGCGACAGCAGCGTCAGCCCGCCGACCGTGAGAATCCGCTTGATCATCGGTGAATATGCCTGGCGGTTACGGAATATACCGAAATTGAATGGACTCCGGCGGTGCGCAACGCTAGCGATAGTCAGATCGGTTTAACTGCCTTAAGACGATTCCCACCCTAAACATAGAGCCACGACCGCTCCCGCCATAGCCATGCCCTCGCCTATCATCCCCGTTCTTCTCGCCGGCGGCGCCGGGACGCGGCTTTGGCCGGTCTCCCGCGACGCCCTGCCCAAACAGTTCCTGCCTTTGGTCGGCGACCGCTCGACCTATCAAGAGACATTGCTGCGCGTGCAGGATCCGATGTTTGCCCCGCCGATCGTCATCACCGGACCGAACTTCCATTTCTTTGCCCGCCGCCAGGCCGAAGACGTCGGCGTCGAAGCCCTGGTGGTGATCGAACCGCTGCGCCGCGATTCGGCGGCCGCCATTGCCGCCGCCACCGTGGTTGCGCGCCAGCGCGACCCTGACGCCGTGGTGCTGGCGCTGGCCGCCGACCACATCATCCTCGACGTGCCGCAGTTTCGCACCACCTGCCTGGCCGGCCGCGAGGCGGCCGAGGCCGGACGCATCGTCACCTTCGGCATCAAGCCGAGCGAGCCGAAGACGAGCTACGGCTACATCTTGCCGGGCGAAGAGATCGGCAAGACCGGCGTGCAGACGGTCAAACGCTTTGTCGAGAAGCCCGACGCCGCCACCGCCGCGCGCTATGTCAGCGAAGGCTATCTGTGGAATTCCGGCAACTTTCTGTTCCGCGCCGACATGCTGCTGTCAGAACTCGCGCGGCTCGAACCGGCAATCGCCGAAGCGGTCGACGCCGCGGTCGCGAACGCCACCACCGACCTCGGCTTCCTGCGCCTTGAACCGGAGGCTTTCGCCCGCGCGCCGCAGAAGTCGATCGACTATGCGGTGATGGAGAAGACTGACCGCGCCGCCGTCGTCGCCGGCGATTTCCGCTGGTCGGATATCGGCAGCTGGGACGCGCTGTTCGACATCACACCGCCGGATACGGCCGGAAACGTCGTGCACGGGCCGGTGGTGACGCTCAATACGAAAGGCTGCGTGCTGCACTCCGACGGCCCGCTCGTCACCGCAGTCGGCGTCGAGGATATGGTGGTGGTGAGTACGTCCGACGCGGTGATGGTGGTACCGCGCGAGCAGTCGCAGGACGTCAAGGATCTGGTCGCCAAGCTCAAGACCGCCAAGCGGCCGGAGGCGATCGTGCACAAGCGCGTGCACCGGCCCTGGGGCTATTACGAATCGATCGACATGGGCGAGCGTTTCCAGGTCAAACGCATCGTCGTCATCCCCGGCGGCAAGCTGTCGCTGCAGAAGCACCACCATCGTGCCGAGCATTGGGTCGTCGTGCGCGGCACCGCGGAGGTGACGATCGGCGACACGGTGCGAGCGGTGCACGAGAATGAGTCGATCTATATCCCGATCGGCAGCGTCCACCGCCTCGCCAATCAGGGGAAAATCCCGCTCGAATTGATCGAGGTGCAGACCGGCAGCTATCTCGGCGAGGACGACATCGAGCGCATCGAGGACATCTACAAGCGCAGCTAGGCGCGCCGGGCCGGCTTAAATGGCGGCGATGGCCGGCTTCGCCGTGGCGCTCTTGAATTGCTCGAACGCATCCAGCGCGTGATTGGCGTACATCACCGACGGGCCGGCACCCATGTAAACCGCCATGCCGAGCGTCTCCAGCACCTCGTCGCGCGAGGCGCCCTGCTCCAACGCCGCCTTGACATGGAAGCCGATGCAGTCGTCGCAGTGGATGGCGACGGCAATGGCAAGCGCGATCAGTTCTTTGGTCTTACAATCGAGCGCCTTGGGCGCCAGCGCGGCTTGCGCCATAGCGGAAAACGCCTTCATGACCTCGGGCGCACCGGTGCGCAAATTGCGCAATTGCGCGGTGCGTTCTTTGGTCACCTCCGGCCAATTCGTCATCGCACAATCTCCACTCCTTTGCGTCGCGCGCAATGGCACCACGCGATTTCATATTCGCAGGTTGCTATACGATAGCGAAAGCGGGACGGCGCGTATTGATTTCGATCAAAGCGCGGGCGCGATAGACGCTGCGTCACAAAATCTTTCGCTGCACCAGCGCGTCGATGACCTCGCTCGCCAGCCGGTCGGGATCCTTGGTTCCGGCCATCAGGTGCAGTTCGGGATTTTCCGGCACTTCGTAGGCCTGGTCGACGCCGGTGAAATTCTTGATCTCGCCGGCGAGCGCGCGGCGGTAGAGGCCTTTGGGGTCGCGCGCGATGCATTCATCCAGCGGGGTGTCGACGAAGACCTCGACGAATTCGTTGCTGTCCAATTGCTCGCGCACCATGCGCCGCTCGGCGCGGAACGGCGAAATGAAAGAGCACAGCACGATAAGGCCCGCCTCGGTCATCAGCTTGGCCACCTCGCCGATGCGCCGGATGTTCTCGACGCGGTCCGGCTCGGTGAAGCCGAGGTCCTTGTTGAGGCCGTGGCGCACGTTGTCGCCGTCCAAGATGAAGGTGTGCGCACCGCGCGCGTGCAGCGCAGCTTCAACGAGGTTCGCGATCGTCGACTTGCCAGAGCCAGGCAGGCCGGTAAACCACACCACCGCCGGGCGGTGCTGCATGAGATTCACGCGCGCGGCCTTGCTCACCAGATGATCGTGATGGTGGATATTGGTCGCGCGGCGCAGCGCGAAATCGATCATGCCGGCGGCCACCGTCTCGTTGGAATAGCGATCGATCAGGATGAAGGCACCGGTGTCGCGGTTGTCGGCGTAGGCGTCGAAGGCCACCGGTCGGGCAATCGAAAGATTGCAGACGCCGACTTCGTTCAGCCCGAGCGTCTTGGCGGCAAGCTTCGAAAGCGTATTGACGTCGATGCGGTGCTTGAGATCGGTCACGGTCGCCGGCAGCGTGCTGTGATTGATCTTCATCAGGTAGGAGCGGCCGGGGAAAAGATTTTCCGCCGACATCCACACCAGATGCGCGGCGAACTGGTCGGCGACCTGCGGGCGGTCGCGCAGCGCCGCCAGCATATCGCCGCGCGAAATATCGATTTCGTCTGCGAGCGTGACAGTGACCGAATCGCGCGCCTGCGCCGCGTCGAGGTCACCGCCGGCGCCGATGATGCGTTCGATCCGCGTCGTTTGCGCGGACGGCAGCAGCACGATGTCATCGCCGGGCTTGACGTTGCCGCTCGCGACGGTGCCGGAAAAGCCGCGAAAATCCGAATTCGGCCGGTTGACCCACTGCACCGGCATGCGGAATGGTTTGTCGGCGCGGTCGTCCTCGACGTCGACCCTTTCGAGATAGTCCAGCAGGTGGGGCCCCGCGTACCACGGCGTGCGCTCGCTCAACGACGACACGTTGTCGCCGTAGCGCGCGGATACCGGAATCGGTTGGATGTTCTTAAAGCCGAGTCCGCCGGCAAAACGCCGAAAGCTCGACTCGATCTGTTCGAACACCGCGCGATCGAATCCGACGAGATCGATCTTGTTGACCGCGAGCACGACGTGGCGGATGCCGAGCAGGCTGGCGATGACCGCGTGGCGGTAGGTCTGGTTCAAAAGACCCTTGCGTGCGTCGACCAAGAGGACCGCAAGCTCGGCGTTGGACGCGCCGGTCGCCATGTTGCGGGTATATTGCTCGTGGCCCGGCGTGTCGGCGACGACAAAGGCGCGCCGCGGCGTCGAAAAATAGCGGTAAGCGACGTCGATGGTGATGCCTTGCTCGCGCTCGGCCTCCAGCCCATCGAGCAGCAAGGCATAGTCGGCACCTGTCCCATTGGTGCCGTTCCGCTTCGAATCGCGTTCGACCGCCGCCCATTGATCGTCGAAAATGAGATGCTGCTCGTAGAGCAGGCGCCCGATCAAGGTAGATTTGCCGTCGTCGACCGAGCCGCAGGTGAGAATGCGCAAGGCCGGGCGCGCATCGAGGCCGGCGGCGCGCACGGCGTTTTCGGCGACGATGGACGCGGGGCGGTTCATCAGAAATATCCCTCACGCTTCTTCTTTTCCATCGACCCAGCCTCGTCGTGATCGATGAGGCGGCCCTGCCGCTCCGAACTGGTCGCGCCGCGCATTTCTTCGATGATTGCGTCGAGTGTGCCGGCGGTCGATGGAATCGCGCCGGTCAGCGGATAACAACCGAGCGTGCGGAAACGCACTTGCATCGCGCGCGGCTTCTCGCCGGGCAGGAGCGGAAGCCGTTCGTCGTCGACCATGATCAACATGCCGTCGCGCTCGACCACCGGCCGCGGCTTGGCGAAGTAGAGCGGGACGACCGGAATATTCTCGGCCCGCACGTAGTCCCACACGTCGAGTTCCGTCCAGTTCGACAGCGGAAACACGCGCATGGATTCGCCGGTCTTGATGCGGGCGTTGAACAGCCGCCATAGTTCGGGCCGCTGATTGCGCGGGTCCCAACCATGGCTGGCAGTGCGATGCGAGAAAATGCGTTCCTTGGCGCGACTCTTTTCCTCGTCGCGCCGCGCGCCGCCGAAGGCCGCATCAAAGCGCCATTTGTCCAAAGCCTGCCGTAAGCCTTCGGTCTTCATCACCTGGGTGTGGATGGCGGAGCCCGACGTAACCGGAGAGACGCCGCGCTTGAGCCCCTCTTCGTTGACATGCACGAGCAAATCCATGCCGAGCCGCGCCGCCGTCTCGTCGCGGAAGGCGATCATCTCGCGGAATTTCCAGGTCGTGTCGATGTGCAAGAGCGGAAACGGCGGCTTGGCCGGCGCGAACGCCTTCTGCGCGATGTGCAGCAGCGCGCTCGAATCCTTGCCCATCGAGTAGAGCATCACCGGGTTGCGGAATTCGCTGACGCCCTCGCGCAAAATATAAATCGCCTCGGCCTCGAGCCGCCGCAGGCGAAGGTTTTGAGAACGCCAATCCATCTGATCAATCCGAGCCCTTTTGCCCGGCAGTGCTAGCGCATTTCGATCGTTTACGGGAGAAACTGATATTTCAAATTCGCAAGCCGCGCGGAAAAATTAGCCTCCAAACGCTCACGGCGCTAGGGCACGACGCACGGCATCGATAATGCGGTCTTGTGTGGCCGCATCGAGATAGGCGTGCATGGGCAGGCTGATGACCTCGCCGGCCAGCTTCTCGCTCACCGCAACGCCGCCGTCGCCGACCGGGAAATGCTTGTAGGCCTGCTGGCGGTGCAGCGGGATCGGATAATAGATCGCCGTCGGGACGCCCTCCGCCTTGAGCGCGGCCGCGAGCTTGTCGCGCCGGCCGCCGCTGACGCGAATGGTATATTGTGCCCAAACCGAGAGCGAACCAGCCGGCACTTCGGGGACAATCACCGTGCCGCGGAGCGCGTCGGAATAACGGCGCGCGATTGTGTTGCGCGCTTCGACCTCGTCCGGGAAAATCCTCAGCTTCTCGCTCAAGATCGCCGCCTGGACCGTATCGAGGCGCGAGGCGAGGCCGATGCGCACATTGTCGTAGCGGTCGCTGCCCTGCCCGTGCATGCGCAGGCTGCGCAGCAAGTCGGCCATGTCTCCGTCGTCGGTGATCACCGCGCCGCCGTCGCCGTAACAGCCGAGCGGCTTCGCCGGGAAGAAACTGGTCGCGGTGGCATGGCCGAAGGTGCCGAGCCTGCGATTATTGAAGCTCGCGCCGAAAGCCTGCGCCGCGTCGTCGAGAATGAACAGACCTCCGGCGGCGACGGCGATGCCGCTATGGTCGGCCGGCAAGCCAAACAGATCGACCGGAATGATCGCCTTCGGCGTCAGCCCGGCACGCTTGGCCGCCGCGATCGCGCCCGCGATTCCCTTCACGTCGATATTAAAGGTGCGCTCGTCGATATCGACGAACACCGGCGTTGCGCCGACCAGCGCGGCCACTTCGGCGGTCGCGCAAAACGTGAACGACGGGCAGATGACCGCGTCGCTCGAGCCGATGCCACGCGCACGCAGTGCGAGCACCAGCGCGTCAGTGCCGCTGGCGCAAGTCACCACATGCTTGGCGCCGCAGAACGCCGCGAGCTCGGCCTCGAACATGCGTACTTCCGGGCCGAGGATGAACTGGCAATGCCCGAGCACCTGCGCGATCGCGGCATCAATGGCGCCGCCGAGCCGGCGTCGTTGCGCGGCGACGTCGATAAAAGGGATCATGGGTGGATTGGCTCGCTGATTCATACTCGATCCAACTACCGGCGCCGGTCAGCCGGCAACCACTCGCGGCGCTTGGCGCGGCGACGTATTCGCGGCCGGCGGACGCGAGGCAAGACAACGGATGGCGATCTCGAGGCTGGCGACGCCTTCTTCGCCGGTCACCGCCGCGGCCGACCCGGAGCGCACGGCGCGCAGGAAGGCCAACAGCTCGGAGCGCAGCGGCTCGGCGTGCCCGACCGAAAGATGGCGCATGGAATAGCTGCCGTCCGGCTGGAAGCCGAAACATTCGGTCACCTGGCGGGTGAGCAGATCGGCCATGATGTATTTGCCGCGGGTGGCCACCGTCACCTGGCGCGCCTTGAACGGCGTCAGCCAATTGGTGTTGATGTGGGCGAGCACGCCCGAGGCGGTGCGGAATTGCAGCAGCGCGATGTCCTCGCGCTCGGCCACCGCGCTCGACAGCTGCGGCTGCACTTCGACGATTTCGGAATCGGTAAACCAGCGGATCAGATCGATATCGTGCACGGCGAGGTCGATGACCACGCCGACATTCGACATGCGCGGCGGGAACGGCCCGACCCGCGTGATCGCGATCGAGAGGATGTCCTCATTGCGCAGTGCTTCCTTGATCGCCTCGACCGCCGGATTGAAGCGCTCGACGTGACCGACCATCAAGGTCAGCCCGGCCCGGCGCGCCGCGGCGATGATGTCGCGGCCTTCCTCGACCGTAGACGCGATCGGCTTCTCCACCAGAACGTGGACGCCGCGCGCAATGCATTTCAATGCGATGTCGTGATGCAGGTGGGTGGGCGCCGCAACGGTGACCGCGTCGACGTTCAGGTCGAGCAGTTCGTCGACGCTGGCGACAGCGGCGCAGCCCAGCGTGCGCGCGACGAAATCGGCCTGCCTCACGTCAGGATCCGCAACACCAACGAGCTGCGCGCCCGGTAGCCCGGTAAGCACGCGGGCATGATTGCTGCCCATCACACCGACGCCAATCACGCCGATACGCGACAACGACTCCGCATCCGGTTTGACCGCCTGCGCCATGTTCGAACGGATTTCCCCTGCCCTGCCCCTGAATCAAGGGTTCACCTAGCACGCTCCGCGGCGGCTGGCGACCACCCCAGGGGAAAGCGCCGAACACGTTTTGATTCAAAGCGTTACAGCAAAACGGGCGGTGACGAACGGACCCACGGCGGCGCTTAAGCGCGGGCGATTCACTCGGCGGCGCGCGATGCCGGATGCGAAAGCTGCAAGCCCGCGGCCAGCGCGTCCGCGCGGAACGCCTTCACCGCCTCAAGCGACAGCTCCGCCGCAGACCTGGTGCCGAGCGCGGGCAATTTCTTGAGCACGTCGGCCGGCGCCGTGATGATGTGGCAGCCCATGCCGTCGGCCTCGACGACGTTGAAAACCTCGCGCGTCGAGGCCCAGATGATCTCGATGTTGCGCGTCGCACGGGCGCGAGCGATGGCATCCTGCATGGTCGGCCGATAGTCGATGCCATAATCCGCAAGGCGCCCAGCAAAGACCGACACGCAGGCCGGCGCGCCGCCGTCGAGCGCCTGCACCGCGCGGGCAACCTGCTCGCTGGTGAAGATCGCCGTCATGTTGATCTTGACGCCGTCGCGCGAAAGCGTCCGCACCGCGTCGAACAGCGGCTCGTTGCGCGTGTTGGTCACCGGCAGCTTAACGTAGACGTTCTTGCCCCAGCTGGTGATAACGCGGGCCTGCGCGACCATTTCGGGAATATCGTCGGAGAAGACCTCGAACGAGATATGGCGGTCGGGAACCGCGGCGACGAGGTCGCGGCCATAGCGTTCGTAGTCGCTGACCCCGGCCTTCTTGAGCAATGACGGATTGGTGGTGAATCCGGCGATCCAGGCCTGCTTGGCCATTTCGACGATCTGCGCCTTGTCGGCGCCGTCGGTGAACAGCTTGACTTTGAGATCCGCCAGTTCCGGCATGCCTGCACCTTTGTGGGGCCCGCGCCCGCTTGTGCATTTATCCCATTCTCAATGCGCGGCAATCAAGCTATGAGCAAGGAAACGGTTGAAATTCCCCATATCCCGTGTCGCCGGACACCGCGCCAGCCACGCTTACGACCGTTATGCCCGTTGGCTCCCGGATTCAAAACCGATGCGAAATTTGCTTCTTTTCTCGCTCAAAGCGGCGGTGTCCTTTGCTCTGCTGTATTTCGCCTTCGCGCATGTCAAGTTTGACCTGATCGGCCGGCAGTTCAACCATCTTCGCTACGTTTGGCTGGCAGCGGCTGTTTTGCTCGTAGTCGCGCAGATTTTGCTAAGTTCGCTACGGTGGCAGCGGATCGTCCGCCAATGCAGCGGGCCGGGGGAGCCGCCATTCACCACCGCCAACGCGTTTCGCTATAATTTCGTCGCGGCGTTTTTCAACCAGACTCTGCCGTCGACCATCGGCGGCGACGCCGTCCGCGCCTGGCTGCTGGCGCGCGATAATGGCGGCTGGAGGAGCGCCACCTATTCCGTGCTGATCGATCGCCTGGTCGGCTTGCTGCTTCTGGCGGTCCTGGTGACCGTTTGCCTGCCGTGGTCGTTTGCGCTCGTCAGCGACCCGGCTGGGCGCCTCGCCTTGCTGGTCGCCGGCTTCGGCAGCCTGGCCGCGTGCCTTGCTTTTCTCGCGCTCGGATTTGTCCGCTGGCGCGTGCTCGATCGCTTGTGGGTGACACGCCAGATTGCAACGGCCGCCGCCTATGCACGCGGCGTCTTCGCCACGTCGTCAGGCAGGACGAGTATTATCGCTTATTCGCTGGTCATCCATTTTCTGTCGGTGAGCACCGCGTGGTCGCTGGCCAAGGCGGTCGGTGCGCCGCTCGCCTGGAACCAGGCCTTGTTTCTCGTCTTGCCCGTGGTGTTGATCGCAACCGTTCCGCTGTCCATCGGCGGCTGGGGCACGCGCGAGACCGCGATGGTGCTCGCCTTCGGTTACGCCGGATTGTCGCAGAGCGACGGTCTCGCGGTGTCGGTGCTGCTGGGCATCGCGATGTTCGTCGGCGGGCTGCCGGGCGGCATCCTTTGGATCGTCGACCACAGCAAACGCCGCCTGGCGGCCCCGTAAACAGTGCGATCCTGCATTCAGCCGGTGCGATGGTACTCTTTGTACCAAGCGACGAAGCGCGCGATCCCCTCGGCGATCGGCGTCGACGGCTTGAAGCCGACGTCGCGCATGAGATCGTCGACATCGGCATAGGTCGCCGGAACGTCGCCGGGCTGCATCGGCAGCAGCTCGCGGACGGCTTTTTTCCCGAGCGCCTGTTCGAGGATGTCCACGACCTGCAGAACCTCGACCGGGCTGTTGTTGCCGATATTGTAGACCCGCCACGGCGCTGAACTGCGCGAGGCGTTGGGTGCCTCGCCTGACCATTTGGGATCGCGCTCGGCGGGCCGATCGGCGAGCCGCACCACCGCCTGCACGACGTCGTCGATATAGGTAAAATCGCGCTTCATGTTACCGTGGTTGAACAGCTTGATCGGCTTGCCGGCGCTGATCGCCTCGGTGAACAGCCACATCGCCATGTCGGGCCGCCCCCACGGCCCGTAGACCGTGAAAAAGCGCAACGCCGTCGTCGGCAAATTGAACAGATGCGAATAGGAATGCGCCATCAGCTCGTTGGCCTTCTTCGTCGCACCGTAAAGGCTGAGCGGATGATCGACGTTATCGGTGGCGCGAAACGGCATCTTGGTGTTGGCGCCGTAGACCGACGATGACGAGGCATAAAGCAAATGCCGGCAGCCGTGATGGCGGCAGCCTTCGAGGATGTTGAGGAAGGCGTCGAGATTGGCGTCGGCATAAGCATAAGGCTCGACCAGCGAATAGCGGACGCCCGCCTGGGCGGCGAGATGCACCACGAAGGGAAACCGGTACTCGGCGAACAGCGCCGCGGTGGCGGCGCGGTCGGCGAGATCGAGCCGCACGAATTTGAAACGCCTGGCGCCGGCGAGCTGTCTTAGCCGCGCCTGTTTGAGCTTGGCGTCGTAGTACGGCGACAGATTGTCGACGCCGATCACCTCGCGTCCGGCTTCCACCAGACGCCGCGCGGTGTGGAAGCCGATGAAGCCGGCGGCGCCGGTGACCAGAACGGGATTTTCAGCTGCCACGGATCGTTGCTTTCTGGCCTATGCTTGCCGGCGAGCCCTGCATAAACGCGGTTTACAGCAAGATTGTTGCAGGGCGTGTGAGCGGGTAATGAATATCCGGAATGGCGGGTCAGGGGCAAATGGGTAGCTTGCATGTGCGGCATTGCCGGCTTCGTTGACGGGTCCGCGGGCCGCAGCAGCGATCTGGACGTCGTCGCCGGCGAGATGACCGGCAGCTTGCGGCATCGGGGGCCGGACGATGCCGGCATCTGGAGCGATGCCGAAGCCGGCGTCGCCCTCGGTCACCGCCGGTTGTCCGTCGTCGATCTGTCGGCGGCCGGGCATCAGCCGATGCTGTCGCGCGACGGCCGTTACGCGATCACCTACAACGGCGAAGTCTACGGCTACGCGGCGCTGCGCGCCGAACTGGAAGCCCGCGGCGTCAGCTTCACCGGCCATTGCGATACCGAAGTTCTGGTCGAAGCCATCGCCACCTACGGTTTGGAAGCCACGGTGCCGCGTCTCATTGGCATGTTCGCCTTCGCGGTGTGGGACCGCAAGGAGCGGACGCTCAAGCTGGTGCGCGACCGCCTCGGCATCAAGCCGCTGTATTGGGGACAATTCGGTTCGCTCTTTTTCTTTGGTTCCGAGCTGAAGGCCTTGCGCGCGCATCCGGGCTGGACGCCGAAGATCGACCGCGGCGCGGTCGCGCAATTCTTGCGCCATTCCGAGATTCCGGCGCCGCGCACGATCTACGAAGGCGTCAGCAAACTCGCGCCTGGGACGATTCTGACGCTGCCCTGGCACGGCAAGCCGAGCATCGCCGCCTATTGGAGCGCGCGCGAGATTGCGCGCAAAGGCGTCGCCAACCGCATCGAGGGCAGCGACAAGGAGCTCACCGATCGGCTGGAAACCTTGCTCGCTGACGCGGTTCGTTTGCGCATGATCGCCGACGTTCCACTCGGCGCCTTGTTGTCGGGCGGGGTCGATTCCTCGACCGTGGTTGCGCTGATGAAAGCAGTGAACGCCGGGCCGGTGAAAACGTTCACCGTCGGCTTCGATTTGCCGGGTTACGATGAATCCGCGCATGCGGAGACAATCGCCCGCCATCTCGGCACCGAGCACCACACGCTGACCGTCACGCCGCAGCAGGCCTTGGATGTGATGCCCCGCCTGCCCGAATGGTACGACGAGCCATTCGCCGATTCATCGCAAATTCCGACCTATTTGATTTCGGCGATGACCCGCCAGCACGTGACGGTCGCTCTGTCGGGCGATGGCGGCGACGAGCTCTTTGCCGGCTACAGCCGCTATCAGGCGGCGGACCGCTACGCGGGCGGTGTCCACCGTTGGCCGCGTCCGCTTCGTAAGGCCTTTGGCGCGGCGATCACCGCGCTCTCGCCCCAGCGTTGGGACAATTTGGCGCCCTATCTCCCCGCGCGGCTGCGCGTGCCGCAGTTTGGCGATAAGCTCTACAAGCTTGCCAACCTGATGCGGGCGAACGGCGCCGACGACAGCTATCGCAGCATCATCACGCATTGGCAGCCGGCGGAGCTGATGCCTGACACGGCGGAGCCGGACGCGATCTGGGCGGATAGGTCTGTCAATGACGACTTTCCCGATCTGGTCGAGCGGATGCAGTTCTTCGATCTGGCCGGTTACTTGCCCGACGACATTCTCACCAAGCTCGATCGCGCCAGCATGGCGGTCGCGCTGGAGGCGCGCGTGCCGCTGCTCGACCACCGCGTCGTCGAATTTGCCTGGTCGCTGCCGCGCCGCGCCAAGCTGCGCGAGGGCACCAGCAAATGGCTGCTGCGGCAAGTGCTCTATCGCTACGTTCCGCCGGCGCTCATCGAGCGCCCGAAGATGGGTTTTGCCATTCCACTGGCCGAATGGTTGCGCGGGCCATTGCGCGGCTGGGCGGAGGATTTGCTCGACGAGCGGCGGCTGCGCGAGACCGGTCTCGTCAACACGCGACGCGTCCGCGCCTTGTGGCAGGAGCATCTCGGCGGCCGCGGCAATTACCAGCATCTGCTGTGGGACATTCTGATGCTCGAAGCCTGGCGCGCGCGCTGGGACAAAGCCGTCGCCGCGGCGGCATAGGGTATCGGCCCGATGGCGCAAAAGATTCTCTATCTCGTTTCCGAGGATTGGTTTTTCGTCTCGCACCGCCTGCCGATGGCGAGGGCAGCCAAGGCCGCGGGCTACGAGGTGCATGTCGCGGCGCGCGTCGGCGACTGCGCCGAGGCGATCGCACGCGAGGGCTTCGCTTTGCATCCGATCGCGTGGCGGCGCGGCAACGTCAACCCGTTGCGACTCATCGTCGCCGTGGCGGAAACCCGGCGTCTCTATCGGCGCGTCCGGCCCGATCTCGTGCATCATGTCGCGCTGCAGCCGGTCGTGATCGGCTCACTCGCGGCGCTCGGTCTGCGACTGCGCGTGCTCAATGCCTTTACCGGCCTCGGCTTCACGTACGCCTCCAAGACGCCGCGCGCGCGGTTGCTGCGTGGTATCGCCGGCCTCTTTCTCGGCTGGCTGCTGACAAGGCGCGATTCCATGGTGCTCGTACAAAACCCCGATGATCGGGCTGTCATCGTAAAATTCGGCGTGCCGCTGGAGCGGATCGCCATGATCGGCGGCTCGGGCGTCGATGTCGATGCGTTTACGCTCCTTCCCGAGCCGGCCGATTCCACGGCGACGGTCGCGTTTGTCGGCCGGCTGCTCGACCACAAGGGCGTGCGGACGCTGGTGCGCGCGCATGAGATCCTGCTCGAACGCGGTGCCCGCAGTCGCCTGCTTCTTGCCGGCACTCCCGACCCGCTCAATCCGACGTCGATTTCGGCCGACCTGCTCGCGGCGTGGGGCAAAATTCTCAACCTGGTTTTGCTCGGCCATGTCGCCGACGTGCGCGACGTATGGCGACAAGCCCATATCGCCGTTCTACCCTCGCGCGGCGGGGAGGGAATTCCGATGAGCCTGTTGGAAGCCGCCGCCTGCGGCCGGCCCTTGGTGGCAACCGATGTGGCCGGTTGCCGGGAAGTCGCGCGGGCGGGCGTGACTGGTCTGCTGGTCCCGCCGGACGATCCGGCGGCGCTGGCGGATGCGATCGAGATGCTGGCGAAGGACCCTGCGATGCGGCTGCGCTTCGGCCGTGCCGCCCGCCAACTGGTCAGCGATGAATTTTCCAGCACGCGCATCCAGCGGGAGATCGTGGCGCTTTACGCACGTCTCCTCGGCGGCAAGCCGCAGCCGGGGAGCGCGTGATCGCATGAGCCTCGGCGCTTCGCTCGACGGGTTCGGCTCCTTCGGCTGGGCGATTGTCATTGCCGCCGCGGCTATCAGCTTCGGCCTGGTTGCGCTGCTGCGCCCTATCCTCCAGCGCCATGCGCTCGCCCATCCCAATGCGCGCTCCTCGCATAGGATTCCGACGCCGCAGGGCGGCGGCATTGCGGTGATCGCGACGACCGTTGGCGTCGTCGTCGTCTCCATGCTGATCGGCGCACCCGGCCTCGGCGGACAATCCTTGTGGCTCGTTCTTGCCGCGACCGTTTTCATCGCGGCGGTCGGCGCGGTCGATGACGCGCGCTCGATCGCCGTGGTGCCGCGGCTTCTGCTGCAAGCCGCCGCCGTCGCGATGGTGCTGGCCGCGCTGCCGGGCGACCTGCGTGTCCTGCCGTTTCTTTCCTTCTGGCTCGAGCGCGTGCTGCTGGCATTCGCCCTGCTCTGGTTCGTCAACCTAACCAACTTCATGGACGGCATCGATTGGATGACGGTCGCCGAAGTTGCGCCGCTTACGGCGGCGCTTGCCATCTTTGGCCTCAACGGCGCACTGCCGCACGAGGCGACCGTCGTGGCGCTGGCGCTATCCGGCGCGATGATCGGCTTTGCCCCGGTCAATCGCCCGGTCGCGCGGCTGTTTCTCGGCGATGTCGGGAGTCTGCCGATCGGCCTGTTGCTCGGCTGGCTGCTGCTCGTGCTTGCGGGAACCGGACACTTCGCGGCCGCGCTGTTGCTGCCGCTCTATTACCTTGCCGATGCGAGCATCACGCTGCTGCGCCGGGTGATGAAAGGCGAACCAATCTGGCAGGCGCATCGCAGCCATTTCTATCAGCGGGCGACCGACCGCGGTTACAGCGTCACCCAGATCGTCGGCCGCGTATTCCTGCTGAACCTCGCCCTGATCGCCCTCGCTGCGGCGACCTTGCTGACGGGCTCATATCTCTTGCATGCGATTGCGCTGATCGTCGGCTGCGCGCTGGTCGCCGGCCTGCTTTACCGCTTCGCCTCCGCCAAGGCCTGATCGACTGCGGCAATCACCTGGTTAGGCGGCAATTCGACAAGACATTGGCTGTCGCTGTCGAGCCGCCGCTCGCAGCCTTCAAGCTGGCACGGCATGCACGGCAGCGGATTCTGCACCAGCCAGACATTGCCGCGGCGCTGGATTGCGCCTGACGCGGCCCAGACGTTGTCCGTGCCGCCGCCCGGCCATGGGCCCCAAAGCCGCGGATCGGTCGGCCCGTAGATCGCGACCGTCGGGCAGCCAGCGGCCGCGGCGAGATGCGTCACCGACGTGTCCGGCCCGACATAGACGCGCGCCTGCGCCAGCAGCGCGGCGAGCTGCGGCCAGGAGTGTTCACCGTCGCGCCGCGTGACGTTGGCGCCGTCCCACACTTCGTCGAGATAGCGCCGCTCGGCCTCGGCCGGCCCGCCGCTCGCGATCACGCTGAGCCCGCGCACGGTGAGCGCGGCCGCGAGCGCGCGCCAGCCATTCGCGGTCCATTGCTTGTAGCGGAACATCGGCGCGGCGTGGATCACCGCGTAAGGCTCGTCCGGCGTATCGACTTCGGCGGCGCGCGGGCATGCCAGTTCCGGCACCCGCGCGATGCCAAGCACATCGGCGAGCCGCAGCATTTCCTCGACGCGGTGCAGACCGGGCGTGACGGCAACGCTGCGCGTCAGCAGCGCCCGTTTGACGCGGCCATTGAAATCCGCCGGCACCGGCGCGATGCGCGCGCGGCCGGCAACGACGGCGAAGCCGGTCGGCCGGTCGCCGCTTTGCGTCGAGATCGCGAGGTCGTAGCGGCGGAACAGGCGCCCACCCAGACGAAGCGTCTGCGCGATCGACGGCTGCGCGGTCGTCGCGATGACGCCGTCGAGATCGGGATTGCCTTCAAGAATTCCGGCGGTGTCGGCAAAGACGAGCGCATCGATACGCGCTTGCGGCCAGGCGCGCCGCAGGCTGCGGATGAGCGGCGTCGCCAGCAGCACGTCGCCGAGGCGGCGCAGCGTCACTACCAGAATGCGCGGCTTAAGCGGAAGATCGAGCCGGGTCATGAGCCTGACGCCGATTTGGCGTCTGCATCCTGCCGCAGCATGCCGGCCGCGACGCCGACGCCGAAGACGTAAATCCAGCCTTCGGTGAAATCGAAAATGAAGGAGTTGAACAGCGAGCCGACGACGTTCGAGGTCACCACGACGAGGCCGACCCACGCCGCAACTCCGCCGCCTCGAAACAACATGAGCTGCGCGATCCACATCGCCCACAACACGACCATGCCGAGAAGGCCGAGCTGGATGCCAACGGCGAAGGTCTGGTTGTGCGGATTGGCCGACGGCGAAGCGCTGGCGCCCTCTTGCCCTTGGATGTTCTGTTCGAACTGTTCGACAATCGTCCCGGTGCCGTGCCCGAGCAGCGGCGCGCTCTCGATGAAGCGTATCGACTTCTTCCAGAATTCGAGGCGCAGGCCCGCCGACGTAACCTCGTTCTGCCGTTCGTAATTCATGCTCTCGGTATAGATCGCGGTCACCCGCGCGCGGATAAAGGGCGACGCGAACCACACGGTGGAGGCCAGAACCGCGGCCGCAATCGCTGCGCCGAGCAGCCCCTTCCAGCCGGCGCGCCAGACACCATAAACGACGATGAGCGCAGGGATCACGACCAAAGTCGTGCGGCCGGTGGTGACGAAGAATACGTCGATCAGAAACGCCAGGCCCAACACCGCGAAAGCCGCGGCGATTTTCCATTGCCGCGCCGAAGCCCGGGCGCGGGCGAACTCGAACAGGACCGCCGCGCACATGGCGAACTCGAGGCTTTGCACGATGTAGCTCTTGGTCGGCACGCCTTCGTTGCCCGGCGGCCGCGGATGCAAACCGGGCCACACCGTCACCGCGAACGAGGCAATCAAGAGCGCGACGCAGGACACGAGGAAGCCGACCAGCACGCGCCGCCCGCCATCCGCGCGGGAAAACTGCGTCATCAGCAACGGAACGGTGAGCAGACGCACAAAGCCGTCGAGGCCTGCCAGCCGCGCGTGCCAGCCGACGTCGGCCCAGGCCATGCCGATGACGCCGAGCACGAACAGCAATATTGGCAAGCCGCCCGCGGCGGTCGCGAGTTGCCGGCGCACACCACTCCATTCGAGCGTCGCAATGAGCGTGAGCAGCCACGGCACCAGCAAAATGCCGGTCGCCGAGGTCGACCACGGCAGCGACACCGCGACCGCGACGGCCAAGGCGTCCGCGGCAATCGTCAGCCGTTTGAGATGGATGCCCGACGCGATCGCCATCGTTCACCCTGCCATTGCCGGCGACGGCGCGGCCTTGAGCGCCGACAGCCCGCGCCGCGCCCGCACGCGGTTGCCCTCAAGGCTGTCGGATAATTTGCGCTCGTTTTCGGCGAGGCGCTCTCGGCCATAGTCGGCATGCCACAGATGCAGCACACCGGTGGCGAAGACGCCGTCCTTGCGCGCGACGCCGGCATGCAGCAGGCGCACGATGATGTCGGAATCCTCCTTGCCCCAGCCGCTGTAGTCGCCGTCGAAGCCGTCGACGCGGTCGAGATCGGCGCGCCAGATCGCCAGATTGCACGAGCGCGCGCCGCGCCAGGCGCTTCGGCGCAGCCGCCGCAGCGGCCCGAGCGGCAGATGCAGCAGCGCCGACAGCCGGTTGACGCCGCCGCGCAGGCGTTCGGCGAGCCAATGCGCGAAGGTCCAGGTTTCCGGCGCCAGCTTGTCGCGCAGCACCTTTGACGTCAGTGCCGGCGACAGCAGAATGCGGTTGCCGGTGACGAAGCAGCCCGGCTCGGCCAGTTGCCGGTGTGTGGCGACGAAATCCGGCCGCGCGATGCAATCGCCGTCGAGAAAGATGCAATAGGCGCCGCGCGAGGCGAGGATCGCGCGGTTGCGGATCTCGGCGGCGCGGAAGCCGCGGTCGTCGTGCCACATGTGATCGAGTCGGCGGCCGAGTTTGCCTTTCCAGGCCTCGATCGTCGCCGCGGTCGGCGCGGCCGAACCGTCGTCGGCCACCACCACTTCGAAATCAGCGTCGGTCTGCCGCGCGAGCGAGGCCAGCACCGCGTCGAGCGCGTCTTCGCGGTTATAAGTGGTCACGATGACCGAAATCAGCTCGCTCATCAGGCGTCTCGCCATCGCATTGCTGGCACCAAACATGGATTTGCGGCGGACCGCAAGCCTGCCGCAAATCCATGCGCGGCCGTGCATTTTGCCGTTTGCGCTGAGCACTGGTGAGCCGGTATGTTAGTTTTGCCGCGCATCCGGCGGCGTGCATTTCAATCTTTGAGTCGACCCTTGCGCTGCTCCGTGGTCCTGCCGACTTACAACCGCCTCGCCATATTGCCGCGCGCCGTGCAAAGCGTGCTGACCCAGGACGAGCAGGATTTCGAGTTGATAGTCGTCGACGACTCGACTGACGACACGGCGCAATGGCTTGCGCGCCAGACCGACCCGCGCGTCAGGGTCATTCGGCCCGAACAGCGGCGCGGCGTCGGCGCCGCGCGCAACGTCGGCATCGCAGCGGCCCGTGCGCCGGTCGTCGCTTTCGTCGATTCCGACGACTGGTATTTGCCGCAACGCCTGAGTCGGGCGCTCGACGCGCTCGACCGCGAGCCCGATCTCGTCTGCACGCTGTCGTCGGCGCGCAAGGAGACGCCGAACGAAATCCGCCCAAGTCCTTTGCCGGACGTCAAACTGGCGCCGCAGGCCTTCGAATGGGCGCTCTACTGCGACCTCATCGGCGTCGACGGCACCAGCATCACGGTGCGCACCGAAGCGGCGCGCGCCGCCGGCGGTTTTTTCGAGAAAAGCCGCACCGAGGACCGCGAATTCCTCATTCGACTCGCGCCGCACGGCGCGGCGCGCTTGCTGCCGCAGATCGATTGGGAAAAAGGCTGGAGCACGGTGAGCCTGTCGAACGATTGGAAGACCGCCGGCCGCGACCTGTTGGATTACGCCAAGCAGCGGCCGGAATTGACGACGCGCTTCCACAAGATCGGCAGCTATCTGGCGAGCAAGATCCTGGTGTACGATCTGCGGCGCGGCGACGTCGCGACGTTCGCGGCCGACTGGCGGGCCTTCCGCAAGGCCGGCCTGTTGCAAGGCGGCGTCGGCCGCATTTGGCGAGAGCACCGCGAAGTGCGCAAATATCGCCGTGCGAATTCGAACCGCGAAGCGCTGATGCGCCTGTCCGGCGTGCCGGCGGACTGGGTCTGATGGCGGCAAAAGTCTCGGCCTATATCCTGGCCTACAACTCGGCGCACAAGATCGCAGCCGCGGTGTCGAGCGTATTGTGGGCCGACGAAGTCGTGATCGTCGATTCGTACAGCACCGACCGCACCGTGGAGATCGCGACGTCGCTCGGCGCCCGCGTGGTGCAGGTGCCGTTCAACGGCTTCGGCGATCTGCGCAACCGCGCCGTCGCGGCCTGCCAATACGACTGGATTTTCAGTTTGGATGCGGACGAGCGCTGCACCGAGGCGGTGCGCGACGAGATCCTGGCGCTGCTTGCCGGCACGCCGGCGCATGAGATTTATCTGGTGCCGCGCAAGAGCTACATGATGGGGCGCTGGATCAAAGGCTCGGGCTGGTATCCGAATTTCCGCCAGCCGCAGCTCTTCCGCAAAGGCGCGATGCGCTACACGCTCGAGCCGGTGCACGAAGGCTACGAGGTCGTCGGCGGCCGCTCGGTCGGCACGCTACGCAATGCGATCTGGCAATTGCCGTTCCGCAATCTCGACGAAGTCATCCAGAAAATGAACCGCTACTCTTCGCTCGGCGTGCCCAAGCTCGCGGGCAAGCGTGTGTCGATGGCCTCGGCGCTCGGCCACGGCGCGTGGTCGTTCCTCAAGCACTACATCTTCAAGCTCGGCTTCATCGACGGCTGGGCCGGCTTCGTCATCGCCTTGGGGAATTTCGAAGGCACCTTCTACCGCTACGCCAAGCGCTACGAAGAGACGCAAGGCTGGCAGGAGCCGGAGGAAAAGCCGCTGAAGCGGGAGTAGCGCTTCGCTTCACCCCCTCAAGCGTCCTTCTCCCCCCTTGTGGGCAGGGGTCGGGGGTGGGGGGGGTCGATGTTGCTCAATCGCAGCCACCCCCACCCGGCAAGCTTCGCTCGCCACCCTCCCCACAAGGGGGAGGGTAAAGAGAAGCGCACCCCTCACCGATTCAATTGTCAAACAGCCAAGCGTCATCGCCCGTATTCTTTGGTCGGCCCCGGGTAGGCCTTCTTTCCCTTCCGTCCCTCGCCAGGGGGCAAGGGGGAGTCCCCCGCAAAATGCGCGAGGGAGACCTACTCGTTCGTAACGGCGTTGATTCAACCCAGGCTTGGATATTCAGTTTTGCAATCGGCGGCGGATTTTCTCTGATAGTCGGGTGGGCGCTAGGACTATTACGGCCCCTTCGGTAAGCCCGGCCCAATAGTGCTAACCAGCACTCGCGAGCATCGCGACAAGCGGCCCTGGGTCCCCGCTTGCGCCGGGGACGAACGGATGAGGGTTGCGCCTCAGCGCTTTGGCGTCCGCGTCCGCTCGACCATCGACGTCGTCGAATGGCCGGGCGCGAGCTCGACCAGCACCACCTCGCCGCCCAGCGCCTCGACGATGTCGCGGCCGACCACTTCGTCGCGCGTATAGTCGGCGCCCTTGACCAGCACCGTCGGCTTCACCCGCGCGATCAGCTTCTCCGGCGTATCCTCGTCGAACACCACCACGAGATCGACCGCCTCGAGCGCGGCCAGCACCTCGGCGCGCGCCGCGACCGGCTGCACGGGACGCCCCGGCCCTTTGAGCCGCGTCACCGAATCGTCGCCGTTCAAGCCCACCACCAGGCGGTCGCAGACCGCGCGGGCGCCGGCGAGCAGTTTGACGTGGCCGGGGTGCAGGAGATCGAAGCAGCCGTTGGTGAAACCGACGCGCAAGCCCTGCCGCCGCCATGCGCCGAGATGCTCTTCGAGCTGGCCCCAGTCGAACACGATCTTTTCCTCGGCCGCGAGCGTCGATGCCGGCAGGATGCGCGAGCGCAGTTCGGCAACCGAGACCGCCGCGGTGCCGCGTTTTCCCACCACTACCGCCGCCGCGGCATTGGCCGCGCGCACCGCCGATTCGAAATCGGCGCCCAGCGCCAGCATGGCGGAGCAAACCGCGACCACCGTATCGCCGGCGCCGGAGACGTCGCGCACCCGCACCGGATAGGCCGGCACGTGCACGGCGTCGTCGCCGCTGACCAGCGTCATGCCGGCCTCGCTGCGCGTCACCAGCACCGCCTGCGCACCGAGCGCGCGGCCGAGTTCGGCGGCGGCCGCGGCGACTTGGTCGTCGGTCTGCGCCGGCTTAGCCGTCGCCTCGGCCAATTCCTGCCGGTTCGGCGTGATCATGGTCGCGCCGCGGTAGATGCCGTAATCGCGCCCCTTGGGATCGACCACCACCGGCTTGCCGGTGGCGTTGGCGGCCTCGATGACGGCGCGGATTACGCGCGGGGTAAGCGCGCCCTTGGCGTAATCGGACAGCACCACCGCGCCCACGCGCGGCATCGCCTTGATGACGTGGCCGATCAGCGCGTTCTCGCTCACCGTGTCGACGGCGGAGGCCGCTTCCCAATCGGCGCGCAACATATGGGTGGAGAAGTGTTCCGACACGAAGCGGACCTTGCGCGTGGTCTGCCGCGCGGTGTCGACCACCAGGTGGTATTCGATCAGCGGATGGCTGGCCAAGGCTTCGCTCAGCGCGCGGCCGGCCTCGTCGTCGCCGACCACACCGATGAAGATGCAGCGCGCGCCGAGCGCGACCAAATTGCGCGCCACGTTGCCGGCGCCGCCGATCATCACGTCGGTGCGCTTGACGGCGAGCACCGGCGTCGGCGCTTCAGGCGAGATGCGTGAGACCTCGCCGTATACGAACTCGTCGAGCATCAGGTCGCCGATGCATAGCACGGTCTGCCCGGCGAGATCGGCGAGATGTTTATCGAAGTCGAACATGCTTATCGGTACCTGTCGGCGCGGTCGAGATAGCCGGTGACGTAATGGCCGACCGCGGTCTCGAGCGGGGTGAAGCCGGCATTGTAACCGGCGCGGCGCAGGTTCTCGACCGAGCCTTGCGTGAAATACTGGTACTGGCCGCGGATCGCCTCCGGCATGTCGATATATTCGATCTTGGCCGGCCGCCCGAGCGCCTTGAACATGGCGCCGATCATGTCGCGGAAGCTTTCCGCCTTGCCGGTGGCGACGTTGAAGATGCCGCTGACCGAAGGCGCGTCGAGCAGCCAGCGCAACACGGCGACGGCGTCGTCGACGTAGATGAAGTCGCGCCGCTGGTCGCCGTCGGCGATTCCCTCGCGGTGCGACTTGAACAGCTTGACCGGCTTGCCGGCCTTGGCCTCGTCGAACACCTTGGCCAGCACGCTCGCCATGTGGCCCTTGTGATATTCGTTCGGGCCGTAGACGTTGAAGAATTTCAGGCCGACCCAGTGCGGCGGCAGGCTCTGCTTCTTCACGTGGCGGTCGACCACCGCGAGATCGAACAGATGCTTGCTCCAGCCGTAGAGATTCATCGGCTTGAGCGTGCGCAAGGCCGCGAGCGACCAGTCGTCGACGAAACCGGCGGCGCCGTCGCCATAGGTCGCCGCCGAGGAGGCATAGATGAACGGCGTGCGCGTCTGCGTGCACCAGTCGAGCAGGCGCAGCGACAGGCGGAAATTGTTCTCCATCACCAGATCGCCGTCGGTCGCGGTGGTGTCGGAGATGGCGCCCATGTGGATGACGGCGTCGAGCTTGCGGCCCTTCAGCCAGGTCATCAAGTCGCCCGGCGGCACCAGGTCGGCGACCTGGCGCTTGGCGAGGTTGCGCCATTTGCCGTCATCCTTACCGAGAAGGTCGTTGACGACGACGTCGCTGACGCCGGCCTCGTTGAGGCTCGCCACCACGTTCGATCCGATGAAACCGGCGCCCCCGGTGACCAAAAACATGCCTAACCCTTCGTCCCGGCAAAGCTTTGCCCCAGTCCGCGGATCGGCGCAATGTTAGGGCGTATTTCCCTGTAAATGGCTCAGGATACGGTAAAAACGCGGCTGGACAGGCGTGGGCCCCGCAGGCTAACGCCCTGCGGGCCGGGCGATGTGGACCGTTTTTTGGGGGCTGCGGCACAAGACGCATGAGCCAAGACCTCACCCGAGCGACCCTGATCGTGCCCTATGTCTGGATCGGGGATTTCGTGCGCTGCCATTCGGTGGTGAAGCTTTTGCGCGCGCAAGAAGCCGAACGCCCGGTCGATATCGTCTCCAGCACGCTGTGCGCGCCGCTTGCCGATTATATGCCGGGCGTGCGCCAGGCGATCGTCGCCGACTTGCCGCGGCGGCGGCTGGGGCTTCCGCAGCAACGCGAGCTCGCCGCGAAGCTGCGCGCGAATGATTACGCGCAGGCGCTGGTGATGTCGCGCAAATGGAAAGCGGCACTGGCGCCGTTCCTCGCCGGCATTCCTTTGCGCACCGGCTTTGCCGGCGAATTGCGCTTCGGCCTCATCAACGACATGCGCCACGGCGAGAACCAACTGCCGCGCATGATCGACCAGATGGGCGCGCTGGCTTTGCCGAAGGGCGGGCGCTTGCCGGGCGAATGGCCGCTGCCGGAATTGAAGGTGCCGGCGGACGAGGTCGTGCGCTGGCGCACGCAGCGCGGGCTCGGCGCCGACGACGGACCGGTGGTCACGCTGTCGCCCGGCGCGGTGGGCGAAGGCAAGGCCTGGCCGGCCGGCCATTACGCCGCCTTGGCGCGCGCGCTCGCCGATGATCGCGCTTCGGTCTGGGTGCTCGGCGGCCCGAGCGAGACGCCGCTGGCGAGAGAGATCGCGCAGGCCAGCGGCAACCGCGTGCGCGATCTCACCGGCACCGATCTCCGCAACGCCATCCTGGCGATGGCCGCGGCCGACGTTGCGGTGACTAATGACTCCGGCCTAATGCACGTCTCCGCCGCCATCGGCACGCCGACGGTGGCGATCTTCGGTCCGACCAGTCCCTGGCACTGGAAGCCGCTCAACCCCATCGCCGCCATCCTCGAGCCGCCCGGCGACGAGGCGGCGCGCGAGCGCGCGCGGGCTGAGGGCAACGATGCGGTGCGCCACCGCCGCACCGCCGACGTCGCGGTCGACACCGTGCTGGCCGCGGTGCGCGCGGCGTTGCGCCAAAAGGCGCAGTTCCGGGCTTAACGAACAGCAGTCCGGCAGACTGACGCGCGCTTCGTTCCGTGCTATCTAAGCCGCCAAGAACAAGGACGTGGCAATGGCGAAACTGAAACCGGCCGATATCAGCGGCGCGCACACCCGGGCGGCGATCGACTCGGCGCTGCGCACGCTCGACGCGGAAG
>DATJVE010000005.1:0-12979 GCA_035501975.1 Pseudolabrys sp. | reverse complement strand
AGGCCGGCACCGTGATGTTCATCAAGCGCTCATTGGCATCGGGTTACGCCGGCATCGACAACCCGCTGTTCTACCGCGACAACACCATGATGCTGCTCGGCGACGCCAAAAAAATGACCGAGAGTATCGTCAAGGCCATGTGAGCCAAGCGCAGTCGGCGTAAATCCAACGGCCGGGCAAATGCCCGGCCATTTTCGTCTCAGGGGCTCGCCGCGACTTCACCGACCGTCTCGACGTCCCACTTGGGCGCGCGCTCGGGCGGATCGGCAATGCGGATATGGCGGCTGCGCAGCGCCGAAATCAGCCGCATCTCGTCGGCGGTCAGCGACCAATCGAACACGTCGAGATCTTCATCGATGTGCGCCTCCTCGAGCGGGCGCGGCACCGCCGCGACCATCGGCTGCTGGATCAGCCAGCGCAGGCAGACCTGGCCGATCGTCTTGCCGTGCGCCTTGGCAATCGCACCGACCACGGGATCGTCGAGCAGTTTGCCGCGCGCCATCGGGCAATAGGCGGTCAGGATCATGCCGTGCCGCTTGAGCGCCGCGAGCATGCGGTCCTGCGGCAGGTAGGCGTGGTACTCGACCTGGTTGGTGATCAGCGGCTCGGGACAGACGCGCACCGCCTCGTCGAGCATGGCGATGGTGAAATTCGACACGCCGATATGGCGCGCGAGCCCGCGCCGCTTGGCCTTGGCCAGAGCGCCGAGCGTTTCGGAAAACGGCACTTTGGGCTGCGGCCAATGCACCAGCAGCAGATCAACGTAGTCGAGCCCGAGCGTCTTCAGGCTGGTCTCGGCCGAACGCAGGAAATCGGCTTCGCGCGCGTCGAGTTCGGTCACCTTGGTGGTCACCCAAATGTCCTTGCGCGCGATGCCGCTCAGGCGAATGCCTTCGCCGACCTTCTCTTCGGTGCCGTATTTGCGCGCGGTGTCGATCAGGCGATAGCCGGCCTTGATGGCGTAGGCGACCAGTTCGGCGCCGCGCTCCGGCAAGACCATGGTGCCGTAGCCGACGGCCGGCATGTCGGCGCCGTGAGCGGACAAAGTGAACGACTTGGCAGGCGGCATTGGAAAAATCTCCGCGGCGGAGGGCGAAAGACAGGCGCGACGGGCGCGGCTAGTTGCTCAACTTGATTCCGGCCTCCTTGATCACCTTGGCCCAATGCGGCGTCTCGGTCTTGATCGCGGCCGCGAATTCGGCCGGCGTATTGCCGATGATATCGAGACCTTGCTGCTGCATGGTCTTGCGCACGTCGGGCATCGCCAGGACCTTGACGGTCTCGTCGTGCAATTTGTCGATGATCGGCTGCGGCGTTCCGGCCGGCGCCAGTAAGCCGAACCACGGCACGGCTTCAAAACCGGGATAGCCGGACTCGGCCATGGTCGGCAGATCGGGCGCCAGCGCCGAACGCTTGAGCGAGGTGATGGCGAAGGCGCGTAGTTTCCCCTCGCGCACCTGCGGCAGCACGTTGACGATATTGCCGAAGAACATCGTCAGGCGGCCGGCGAGCAGGTCCGGCAACACGGCGGTCGAGCCGCGATAAGCGACGGGCGTTACGTCGATATGCGCCATGTATTTGAACAGTTCGCCGGCAAGATGCTGCGACGTGCCGATGCCGGCGTGGCCGTAAGTGAGCTTGCCGGGCTGCGCTCGCGCCAGCGCGACCAACTCCGGCAAGGTCTTGGCCGGCACGTCGGGATGGACCACGAGCAGGTTCGCCGCGACGAAGACCTGCGAGATCGGTGCGAAGTCCTTGACCGGATCGAACGGCAGCTTGGCGTAGAGGCTGGGGTTGATGACGAGCGATGGATTTCCGCCCATCAGCAAAGTGTAGCCGTCCGGCGCCGCTTTCGCGACGCGATCGGTGGCGATGTTGCTGCCGGCGCCGGTGATGTCTTCGACCGTGACCGGGACATTCCAGGTTTCCGCAAACTTGGTGGCGAGAATGCGCGCGGCGACATCCGGCGCCGTGCCGGCCGTAAACCCGACGATGATGCGGATCTGCCGATTCGGATAATCCGTTTGTGCAACGGCATAATCGGCCGCGAACACAAGCGCTAGCGCGGCAACGACGTGCAGTATGGACTTCATCTTGTTTCCCCCGCCGGTTCGGCGCGGGCAGGGTGGCACCGGCTTGGTCCGGCCGCAAGGGCAGGCGTTACGCTGGCGCGCGCTCCACCGCCAAGACGCGCATGATTTCCTCTTGCACCTTGCCTCGCTCCGCCTCGGTTGTGGCGCCGGCAAGCCGCGCCTCATAGGCGATGCGCGCCGGGCGATGGAACACCATCACGCGGTCGCCGATTTCCATCGCCTCGTTGATCTGGTGCGTGATGAACACCGCGGTCTTGTTGTTCTGCCGCGCCAGCCGCACGAATTCGGCGCGCAGGTCGCGCGCGGTCATCTCGTCGAGCGAGGAGAACGGCTCGTCGCACAGCAAGATTTCCGGGTCGACCGCGAAGGCGCGCGCGATCGACACGCGCTGGCGCATGCCGCCGGACAGCGCGTGCGGATAGTCGTTCGCGTGGCCGCTGAGGCCGAGCCGCTTGAGCCAGGCGCGCGCAGTCTCTTCGGCTTCGCGCGCATCGCGGTCGAGGATCTGCAGGCCGAGCTGCACGTTGTCGAGCGCCGAGCGCCAGGGCATCAGCCGGTCGTTCTGGAACACGATGCCGATCTTGCCGCGGAAGAAATCGAACTCGTGAAACGGATCGTGGCCGACCACGCGCGCTTCGCCGGAGGTCGGCTCGATCAGGCCGGCAACGATGTTGAACATCGTCGACTTGCCGCAGCCGGTCTTGCCGAGCACGGCGACGATCTCGCCTTTGGCGACTTCGAACGAGAGCTTGTCCATGGCGACGAAATCGCCGCGGCCGTCGGGGCGGCGAAAGGATTTGCTCACGTCCTTGAAACTGATGACGGCGCTGGGCATAGACCTACATGGCCCGCTCGGACACCGCGCGATAGCGCAAAGCGTAAGCCTCGATCGCGTTGATGGTCTGCTGCACGATCAGCACGAACAGCACAAGCTGCAGAGTCCAGGCCATGGCGCCGGCCATGTCGAACAATTGCTGCTGGCGCAAGAGTTCGTAGCCGACGCCGCCGGTCGCGCCGACGAGCTCGGCCACCACAACCACGCGCGCGGCATTGCCGAGGTTCACCTTCCAGGCGGTGAGGATGCCCGGAACGATGGTCGGCACGATCAGGAAGCGAAACAGCGTCCAGCGGCTCGGGCGGAAGGCCATGGTCATCTCGAACAGGTCCTTCGACATCGAGCGGAAGGCGTCGAGGATCTGGAAGGTGAAGGCGGGCAGCGTCGTCATCACCATGATGAACAGCACGCGGAATTCGATGCCGTGGAACCAGATGATGGCGAACACCACCCAGGACAGCGCCGGAATGCCCTGGAAGAAGGTAAGTACCGGCGCGATGAAATTTTCTGCCGTCTTCGACTGGCCGATCGCCAGCGCCAGCATGCCGCCGAGGATGAAGGCGCCGAACAGCCCGCCGAAGATGCGGCCGGCGGTGAGCAAAACGTCGACCAGAAGCGAGCCGGTGACCAGAATCTCGATGGTGCGCGAAATGATTTCCGGCACCGGCGGAAATAGGAAATGCGGAAACACACTCGACAGAATCTGCCAAAGCGCCGCCAGCGCGAGCATGCTGGCAGCCGCTTGCAGAACCCGCATGGTGCGCGAGTTCATCATTGCATCGGTTTGGCGTAGATGGTGCCGTTCGACGGCATCGCCTTGAAATAACCGACGTCGACGCCGGCCTTGTAGACGGCGTCGATCTGCTTGGCGATGTCGCCGGCCGGCACCACGCTCATGCCGAGGCGGTCGTTGGCCTTGATCAGCGACACCAGCGCCGCCCGGTCGGCCGGCGTCGATTTCGGCGCGATCAGCGCCGCCGCTTCCTCCGGGTGCGCGGCGATAAACTCGCCGGCCTCCTTGTAAGTGGCGTAAAGCTTGGGGATCAGCGCCTGGTTGGCGGCGATCCAGTCGTCATGCGCTGCGACGCCGAGATAGGGAATACGCTCGCCACCTGCGAAGCTCTTCCAGGTCTTGCCCATGCCGGTATCGAGTATGCGGATGTCCGGCTTCTTCGCCTTCAACAACGTGTAAGCCGGCTCCCAAAGCTGCACCGCGTCGGCGCGGTCGGCGAGCGCATAGCCGACGAGGCCGGGCGGGGCGGTGTTGACCACCTGGATCTTTGAAGTGTCGACGCCCTGCTTCTTCGCGAAGAACTCCGACATCACGAAGTTCGTGGTCGAGGCAGCGGCGGCGAGCTGCTTGCCCTCCAGATCCTTGACCGTCTTGATGTCCGGGCGCGAGGTGACGAAGGCGCCCCAGAAGTCGAACAGGTTGAAGAGGTATTTCACCTTCACGCCGCGCGCATCGGCGAGGCCGACGGTCAAGACCGCGGCGCTGCCGCCGACCTTGAACTCACCGGAATTGAACTGCGTGGTGTAGGCGTCCGGCGGCCGCTCGACGAAGTCGATGTCGAGGCCGTGCTTGGCGTCGAGCTTCTGCGCCTTGATCACCGGCGGCATGAAGGCGCCGAGCGAGGGGAAGCCGAATACCACGATGGTGACCTTGGCCGGCGCCTGCGCGGCGGCCGGATTGAGCGCGGCGAGGCTAAGCGCAGCCACCGCGCCGAATATGATCAGCAATTTTTTCATGGTCGCACTCCTCCACATGTGGCTTCTTGTCATTGAATATTGAACAGCCGTGCCGCCAGGCCGCCGTTGATCGATGTAGTTTGCGCCGGTGCGAGACCGACATCGGCAACGATCTTCATTGGCTCGGCGTCGCCGATCGGAAACGGCATGTCGGAGCCCATCATCAGCCGCTCGCTGCCCATCATCTCGATCACGAATTTCAAGACGCGCGCGTCATGCAGAATGGTGTCGGTATAAATATGCGCGAGGGCATCGACCGGATCGCCGATGCCGGGCGTGATTGCGGCGTTGCGCTTGAGGCGCCCGAGCACGAAGGGCAGCGCCGCCGCGCCCATCGGCGCGAAAAACTTCGCATTTTTATATTTGGCGACATGCCCGGCCGAGATCAGACGCGCCACCGCGACCGCGGCGTCGGTGATACGGCCGAGCCCGTTGGCAAGGCCGAAATCGTTCACCCGCACGTCGCCGGCGTCATAGCTCGGATGGATGTGGATGAGCGCCGCGGTGTCGTCCGCCGCCTGCCAGAACGGATCGAGGTCGGCGGCATCGAGCGTCGAGCCGACGCCGCGCGGCAATGTGCCGATCATGGCGCCGGCGAAGCCGGCGGTGATCGCGTCCTTGAGCACCGCGGCGGCGCGCTTGCCGTCTCCCAGCGGCACGGTCGCCAGCGGCACGAAATGCGGCTCGGCTTTGGCGGCGGCGAGCAGGCACTCATTGGCGAGCCGCGCCCAGGCCTCGGCCTCTGCGCCCGCCAACTCGTAACCGAACATATCGACCCAGCCGCCGACGACCTGCTTGTCGATGCCATTCTTCGCCAGCCAGGCAAGGCGGCCTGGGAGGTCCGCCAGCGGCTTCGACACCGGCCGCGTCGGCTTGCCGCCGGAGAAAGAGAAGGCGAGGCTGCCGCCGTCCTCGATCTGCCGCACATTGGGAAACTTCGCCGCATCCTTGCGGATCGCGTTGAGCAAGCCGGGCGGCACCAGATGGGCGTGGCAGTCGACGATCATTTGCGCTCCTGGGCCGCGGCGATCAGGTCGCCGAGCTTGGCGACTTTGATCGGCAGCGTGTTGATGGAAATGCCGAGCGGGCGGATCGCGTCGTTGATGGCGTTGGCGATCGCCGCCGGCGCGCCGAGATAGCCGCTCTCGCCCGAGCCTTTCTGCCCAAGCACCGTGTGCGGCGAGGGCGTCTCGTGGTCGACGATGTCGACCGGCGGCACCTCGTGCGAGGAGGGCAGGAGGTAATCCATGAAGGTCTGCGCGATCAGCTGGCCGTCGTCGTTATAGGCGAACTCCTCGTAGAGCGCGGCGCCGATGCCGTGCGCGATGCCGCCCATGGTCATGCCGCGCACGATCTTCGGATTGATCTGCGTGCCGCAGTCGTGGCCGAGCCGGTAACGCAGAATCTTGGTCTCGCCGAGATCGGGATCGATGGACAAGAGCAGCAGATGAAATTCGAACGAGAAACAGGGATACATCTGCACGCGGCCGTCTTTGTCGGGCAGCGTGCCGCCGGTCGGCACCTGATAGACGTGCTCGACCGCAAGCCCCGGCTCGAAGCCTTCGGGCATGCGGTGGTAATTGCGGTGCGCGATGCCGACGAGTTCCGCCCACGTGCGCCGGTTCGCCGGGGCGTCGCGGTCATGGACTTCGGCGTGCTTGTAAACGGCGCGCTCGAACGGAATACCCAGATCGTGCGCGGCAATGGCGGTGAGCTTCGCCCTGAGCTTCTGCGCCGCGTGGAAGGCGGCACCGCCCAGCATAATCGCCATGCGGCTGCCGACCGGCGTTCCGCTCGGCAGCGAATTGAGCGAATCCGGCCGCACCACGCGCACGGTATCGGGATCGAGCTCCAGCACCTCGCCGATGACCGTGCCGACCAGTGTCTCGTGGCCCTGGCCCGACGAGGTCGTGTGCATGGTGGCGGTAATGGCGCCCAGCCCATCGACGTTGATGCGGCAGGAATCCATGAACGTCGAGGTGGTGATCGCCGGATTGAGCAGCGCCTCGAAGGTGGCGTTGCCGCCGGATGGCTCGAGACAGGCCGCGATGCCGATGCCGGCGAGCTTGCCCTCGCGCCGCAGCCGGTCGCGCTCTTTCTTCAGCTCGTCGTAGCCGCTGCCCGCCACGACCTTGTCGATCACCGTCTCGTAATTGCCGCTGTCGTAAGTGGTGCCGCTCGGGATCAGGTAGGGAAACTCATCGTGGCGAATGAGGTTGCGCCGGCGCACTTCCAGCGGATCGAGCTCGAGCACATGGGCAATCTCGTCCATGCAGCGCTCGAGCGCGAGATTGGTCGGCCCCTGGCCGAAGCCGCGCACCGCGTCCTGCGTGGTCTTGTTGGTGACCACGGCGATGGCGCGATACTGCACGCTCTTGATCTTGTAAGGCCCGACGATGGCGCCGATCGGCTTGCCGAGCTGGAACGGCGATCTGCCCGCATAGGCGCCGAGATTTTCCAGCGCGCGCATCTTCATCGAGCGCACGATGCTGCTATTGTCGAAGGCGACCTCGACGTCGAATAGCCGTTCCGGCCCGTGCGCGTCGCCGCCGCGCATGTTATCCAGCCGGTCCTCGATCAGCCGCATCGGAAAACCGAGCCGCCGCGCCAGATATCCGCACAGCACCGTGTGCTTGATGCCGCGCTTGACGCCGTAGCTGCCGCCGACGTCGACGTCGTAATGCACGCGCACTGAGGAACTCGGGATCTTCAGCGCGGCGCCGATCTGGTCGGCGTAGCGCGGCATCTGAATCGAGGCATGGACGTCGAGCATCTCGCGCCAGGGATCCCAGGCCACCACCACGCCGAAGGTCTCGATCGGCACGGTCGATGAGCGGCCCCATTTCACGCGCAGCTTGAGCTTGCGCGGCGACGCGGCGAAGTCCTTGTCGACATCGCCCCAGACGAACGTCTTGTCGAGCAGCACATTGGAGCCGTGCGCCTCGTGCACCAGCGGCGAGCCCTTTTCCAGCGCCTGTTCGGCGTCGAGCACGAAGGGCAGGGGCTCGTAATCTACCTCGATCGCCTCCGCCGCGTCTTCGGCGAGGGCGCGGCTGTCGGCGACCACGGCGGCGACCCACTCGCCGGAATAGCGCGCGGTCTCGAAGGCGAGCGGCCGGCGCGGCACGTGCGGCGTGTCGAGCCCGGTCATCAGCGGATGCGTAGCGGCGGCAAGCTCGGCGCCGTCGAGCACGTAATGCACGCCCGGCATTTTCAGCGCCGCGCGCTTGTCGATCGATTTGATGCGCGCCGCCGCATGCGGACAGGCGATCACCGCGACGTGCTTCATGTTGGGCAATTCGACATCGGCGACGAATTGCCCTTTGCCGGCGACGAAGCGCCGGTCCTCGCGCACGCGGCGGTCGGCCGAGACGTAACGATGGTGACCGGCGGCACTCATTTGCTCGGACTCCGCGGCCGGTTGACGCCGCGCAGACGCTCGGCGGCGAGCGCGATTGCTTCCACGATCTGCGCATATCCGGTGCAGCGGCAGATATTGCCGGAGATCGCTTCGACGATGTCCTCGCGCGTCGGCTCTGGATTGTCGGCGAGGAGCGCGTGCGCGACCAGGATCATGCCCGGCGTGCAATAGCCGCATTGCATGCCGTGCGTTTCACAGAAGGCATCCTGGATCGGCGACAGCTCGCCGGGGCCGGGCGTGACGCCCTCGATGGTGGTGATGGCCGAGCCCGCCGCCTGCGCGGCGAACATCAGACAGGAGCGCACCGCCGCGCCGTCGAACAGCACGGTGCAGGCGCCGCAGACGCCGTGCTCGCAACCGGCGTGCGCGCCTTTGAGGCCCAGCACGTCGCGCAGGCAATCGAGCAGCGTGGTGCGCGGCTCGACGTCGATCTCGTGCGGCGTGCCATTGACGTGAAGTTCAATGCGCATGGGGCTTGCTCCCTTGCGCGTCGGCAAGCGCATCGGCGACCGCACGCTTGGCGAGACTGACGGCGGCGCGGCGGCGGTAGTCGGCCGACGCGTGCAGATCGGCGAGCGTCTCGATGTCGGCGAGCGCTTCGCGCACCGCCGCGTCCACTGTCTTGGCGTCAAGCTTGGTGCCGGCGAGGTGCTGTTCCGCGCTGTCGAGCCGTAGGGGGAAATCGGTTGCCGCGCCGACGCCGATGGCGATGCGCTTGCACGTTCCATCGGCGCCAAGCTCAAGCTGGGCCGCCGCCGAAACGAAGGCGAAATCGCTGCGCCGGGCGTTCACCTCGTGGAAGCCGACGCCGATCTTTTCGCCCTGCCAGACCGGAAAGCGTACGCCGGTAAGGCACGCGCCCGTTGGCAGGCTGGTGGTCATCGGAGCGATGAAGAATTCGCGCGCCGGGATGTCGGCGGTCTTGCCGGCGGCACGGTAACTCAAGACCGCATCGAGCGTGATGGCGACCAGGGCCGATTCCGCCGCCGGATCGGCATTGGCGAGCGAGCCGCCGATGGTGCCGCGCGCGCGGGTCGCGGCGTGGCCGATGTTGGGAATGGCGCGCGCCAGCAGCGGAACCTTGGTTGCGATCAGCGCGTCGCGCTCGACCACGCATTGCCGCGTGGTGGCGCCGATGGCGATGCCGTCGCCGTCACCGCGGATGTAGGACAAAGCGGCGATGCGGTTGATGTCGATCAGCCGGGTAGGGCGCGCGAGCCGCATCACCATCATCGGCACCAGCGTCTGCCCGCCGGCGATCACGCGCGCGCCCTCGTCGGCGGCGAGCATCGCGCAGGCCTCGTCGATACCGGCCGCGCGGAAATACTCGAATGGTGCTGCTTTCATGAAACGCTGCGCGACCCCGGTTGCGCGATATTGTCGTTGGTTGCCGATATGGTTAAAGTCCCTACGGCATTATCGCAACCGCTAAAATCGCAATGCTGGAACGGCGCCGGTCACGCGCCCTCAGCGACGGGAGGCAGGGCCAGGTGAGCGCGCGACCCAAACCGAAGGCGGCCGGCCGGCCATCGCGCGCCCGTCCCGCCGAACCGCGCGACTTCGACGAGCATGCGGCGGAGCCGGCCCGCGGCGGCGTGCAATCGATCGGCCGCGCCTTCGCCATCATCGAGGAAATCGCGCGCAACCGCGACGGCATCGGCCTCGCCGAACTGTCGAAGCGCGTCGGCCTGCACAATTCGACCACCTTCCATCTGGTGAAGACGATGGTGTCGCTCGGCTACGTGCGGCAGATGAAGGATTCCAAGCGCTACCGCATCGGCCGGCCGCTGTTCGCGCTGGCGGCAAGCGCGCTCGACGAGATCGAGATGACCAGCCTCGCCACGCCCGTGCTCGACGAACTCGCGCGCACGACCGGCGAAAGCGCGCATTTCTCGGTGCCCATGGGCGACGCGGTGGTGGTGCTCGCCCGCACCAGCGGCCCCGGCGCCTTCCAGTTGACCGACCGCGTCGGCGTGGTGCGGCCGGCGCATTGCACCGCGCTCGGCAAGATCATGCTCGCCGCCTTGGCGCCTGCTCGGTTCGAGCATTACCTCAAGCGCGCCGAGCTCAAGCCGTATACGCCGAAGTCGATCACCTCGGCCGAGCGGTTGGCGCGCGAGATCGCCGAGGTGCGGCGCAGCGGGCTCGCCATCGACGACGGTGAGTTCGACGCCGAGGTGCGCTGCGTCGCCGTGCCGGTGCACGATTTC
The DNA here is from genome assembly GCA_035501975.1 of Pseudolabrys sp. Lineage (GTDB taxonomy): Bacteria > Pseudomonadota > Alphaproteobacteria > Rhizobiales > Xanthobacteraceae > Pseudolabrys. Next base: position 2,671 of record DATJVE010000005.1, on the reverse strand, counting down.
AGCGGGCGGTCGGTCGGTGCCGTCGGGATTTCCGGCCCGGTCTGGCGACTGTCGATCGAAGCCTTGCAGAAGCGCGCGCGCAGCGTGCGCGTAGCCGCCGACCGGCTGTCGGCGGAATTCGGTTATCGCGGCGACACGCCCGTTCGGGCGGCGGAATAGGCGCGAGATCGCGAACGGTGGGAACCGGTTTTCGGATAACATCATGCGCGCGCAAAAATGAGGAGACGTCATGCCAAGGCACGCGAGCTATGTTCCCCACGGCGTGATCCCGGCGGTGCTGCTGCCGTTTGACACCGACCTGTCGATCGACGAGGCAAGCTTCCGCAAGCATCTGCGCGACGTCGCCGCAGTCGACGGCCTGGCTGCCGTCACCATCAACGCGCATTCGACCGAGGTCGGCTCCTGCAGCTTCGAGGAACAGCGGCGCGTGCTCGACATCGCGCAGGACGAGATTGGCGCCAGGCTGCCGCTGGTCAACGGCATCTGGGCCGACGGCAGCCTCGAGGCCGCGCGGCTGGCGCGCATGGCCGAGCAGGGCGGCGCCTCGGCGCTGCTGGTGTTTCCGCCGGCGCCGTTCACGCTCGGGCAGAACGCTGCGATGGCGCTCGCCCATTTCCAGCGCATCGCCGACGCAACCGACCTGCCGCTCATCGTGTTCCAGTATCCGCTGGCGACCGGGCAGGGCTATCCGAAGGAGACGCTGCTCCGTCTCGTCGACGAAGTGCCGTCGATCCGCGCCATCAAGGACTGGATCGGCAATGTGCCGCACCATCAGTGGCACATCGATACCCTGCAAAACCTCGCTCGTCCGGTGAATGTGCTGACCACGCACAGTTCGTGGCTGTTCGCGTCGCTGGTGATGGGCCCGAATGGTCTCTTGTCCGGCTCCGGCAGCGTCATCGCCGATTTGCAGGCGAGGCTGTTCCGCGCCGTGCAGGGAAACGATCTGGCCGAAGCCAAAATCCTTGCCGACCGCATCGAGCCGACCGCGCGCGTGTTCTACGCCGATCCTTTCGTCGACATGCACAACCGCATGAAGGAGGCGCTGGTGCTGCTCGGCAAACTGCCGCGTGCCGTGGTGCGTCCGCCGCTGGTCAAGATCGAGCGCGCGGAGATCTTAGCGATCCGGCAGGCGCTGATCGAAGCGGGGTTGCTCGATAAGAATGCCAGAGACGCGGCGTAACTACAGAATTGCAAATTCGCTGTTCTTCCGGTCCGTCACCAGCATGCTGCCGGGATAATGCGTGATGCAGAACTCCGGCTTCACCGTGGCGATCACCGATTGCGGCGTCACCCCGCAGGCCCAGAACACCGGCAGCTCATCGTCGCGCACCTCGACGGCGTCGCCGTAGTCCGGCTGCATCACGTCCTTGATGCCGATCAGCTCCGGCTTGCCGATATGCACCGGCGCGCCGTGCACGGAAGGAAACCGCGTGGTGATCTGCACGGCGCGGATGGCGTTTGCCGGCGTCATCGGCCGCATCGACACCACCATCGGCCCGTGGAAGGGCCCGGCCTCGGCCGTGGGTATCGAGGTGCGGTACATCGGCACGTTGCAGCCGCACGTGATGTGGCGCAGCTCGATGCCGTCGGCGGTGAGCGCTTCCTCGAACGAAAACGAGCAGCCGATGACGAAGCTCACCAGATCGTCGCGCCAGAACTCACGCACGTCGATCGGCTCGGCGACCAGCACGCCATTGCGCCAGACGCGATAGCGGGGAAGGTCGGTCCGTATGTCGACGTCCTGACCGAGTTCCGGCACGCGGCCGTCGCCGGGTGCGGACATGCCGATGAGCGGGCAGGGCTTCGGATTGAGCTGGCAGAAGCGCAGGAAATCGGCGGCGAGGCGTTGCGGCAGAATGGCGAGGTTTCCCTGCACATAGCCCGGCGCGAGCCCGGCCGTCGGTCCGCGATGCTCGCCGGCGCGGATCGTGCGCCGCGCCGCAAGCCCGCTGCCGGACGGCGGCGCTCCCTCGCGACGCATGGGGGTGACGGTTGTCATGCCGTGAAACCTAGCATTGCCCGCCGCGCGGTTCGAGGCCGGCTGCGCGGCCGGCGGACAATATCCGACCATGTGAAGGCGCATTCCACACTGTCGAAATAGCGGTTGAAACTTGCATCAGGATCGCGTTTGCTAACGGGACTTATAACGGCAAGAGCCCGCGAAGGGCCGGCAGGGAGGACTTGGCGATGCGGCCTTGTGCCGGCACGGCGGGGCGTGCGGTGGTCAGGCTTGCGGCCGTGCTCGGTGGGCCTCATACGCCCGCGAGTGCGCCGGGCGGCGGCGCCGCGTTTTCGCACAACGGTCTGCTGACGATGCTTCGACGCCCGCGCGCTCGCGCGGGCGTGCGCTTTTCGATTCGGACAATCGGACTCTAGAGGGAGGACTTGCAATGACTGAAAAGTGGAAAGACGAAGCCTGGGCGCAGGACTTCTGGTACAGCGGCAAGGTCACGCGTCGCCGCGTCGTCGGGTGGGGCGGCGGTGCGATCGGCGCGATGATGCTGGTGCCGGCGCCGTGGCGCGCGGCCTTCGGCGCGGCCAAGTCGTACAAGGTCGGCTCCGAGCAACCGCTCTCCGGCCCCGGTGCGATCGGCGGCAAGACCGCGGTGGTCGGCCTGCAAATGTCGGCGGACCGCATCAACGCCAACGGCGGCATCAACGGCCGCCC
>DATJVE010000004.1:0-8293 GCA_035501975.1 Pseudolabrys sp. | reverse complement strand
CCGCAAGAATACGATCCGCATCGCCAAGCAGGCGGTCGAAAAAGCCGGCCAATACGCCTTCCGCGACCGCAAGCGGCGCAAGCGCACCTTTCGCGCCTTGTGGATTCAGCGCCTGAACGCCGCGGTGCGGCCGTTCGGCCTCAACTACAGCCGCTTCATCGCCGGGCTCTCCAAGGCCGGGCTGATGGTCGATCGCAAGGTGCTGTCCGATCTCGCCATCAGCGAGCCGGCGGCATTCCAGGCGATCGTGGAAAAGGCCAAGGCCGCGCTGCCGGCGTAGAGCGCTTTACCCTCCCCTCGAGGGGGAGGGTCGGACCGCCGAAGGCGGTCCGGGGTGGGGTGCGCTGAGAAAGCCCATGTCCGATATTGCGCAACTGGAAAACGACCTGCTCGCGGCTATCGCTTCGGCCAAGGACGAAGCCGCGCTCGAAGCCGTGCGCGTAGCGGCGCTCGGCAAGAGCGGCTCGGTGTCGGCGCTGCTCAAGACGCTCGGCGCGATGACGCCGGATGAGCGCAAGGTGCAGGGCCCGGCGATCAACGGGTTGAAGGATCGCGTCACCGCCGCGATCGCTTCCGCCAAGGACGCGCTCGCAGCCAGCGCGCTCGATGCGCGGCTCAACACCGAAACGGTGGATGTCACCTTGCCGGTGCGCGAGGCGCCGACCGAGATCGGCCGCGTGCATCCGATCAGCCAGGTGACCGACGAACTCACCGCCATCTTCGCCGACATGGGTTTTGCGGTGGCGGAAGGTCCCGACATCGAGACCGACGACTACAACTTCACCAAGCTGAATTTCCCGGAAGGCCATCCGGCGCGGGAAATGCACGACACGTTCTATTTCCCGCCCAAATCCGACGGTTCGCGGCTTTTGTTGCGCACGCACACCTCGCCGGTGCAGGTGCGCACCATGCTGAGCCAGAAGCCGCCGATCCGCGTGATCTGCCCGGGCCGCACTTACCGCAGCGACAGCGACCAGACGCACACGCCGATGTTCCACCAGGTCGAGGGCCTGGTGATCGACAAGGGCTCGCATCTCGGCCACCTGAAATGGATCCTAGAGGAATCCTGCAAGGCGTTCTTCGAGGTCGACAGCGTGAAGATGCGCTTCCGCCCGTCGTTCTTCCCGTTCACCGAGCCGTCGCTGGAAGTCGACATCCAGTGCAAGCGCGACAAAGGCGAGATCCGCTTCGGCGAGGGCGAGGACTGGCTGGAGATTCTCGGCTGCGGCATGGTGCATCCGAACGTGCTGAAGAATTGCGGGCTCGATCCTGACGAGTACCAAGGCTTCGCCTGGGGCATCGGGATCGACCGCCTCGCCATGCTCAAGTACGGCATGCATGACCTGCGCGCGTTCTTCGAGGCGGACGTGCGCTGGCTCGCCCATTACGGCTTCCGGCCGCTCGACTTCCCGACGCTAGCCGGGGGATTGAGTCCGTGAAATTCACCCTGCCGTGGCTGAAAGAGCACCTCGACACCATCGCGCCGCTGGCCGAGATCGTCGACAAGCTCACCATGATCGGGCTCGAGGTCGAGCACGTCGAGGACAAGGCCGCGCTGCTCAAGCCGTTCGTCATCGCCAGCGTCATCTCCGCCGAGAAGCATCCGAACGCGGATCGCCTGCGCGTCTGCATGGTCGACATCGGGACTGGCCAACCGATTCAGGTGGTGTGCGGCGCGCCCAACGCGCGCGCCGGTATGAAGGGCGTGTTCTCAGCGCCCGGCACCTTCATCCCCGGCAAGAACATCACGCTCTCGGTCGGCACGATCCGTGGCGTGGAAAGCCGCGGCATGCTGTGCTCCGCCGCCGAGCTTGAAATCTCCGACGACCACGACGGCATCATCGAATTGCCGGCCGACGCGCCGGTCGGCAAATCTTACGTCGAATGGGCCGACGTCAGCGAGCCGGTGATCGAGATCAACCTCACGCCCAACCGCCCCGACTGCACCGGCGTCAACGGCATCGCCCGCGACCTCGGCGCCACCCCGATCGGCGATTTCAAGGACCGCCCGCCGAAACCGGTGAAGGGGACGTTCTCCTGCCCGGTCAAGGTCACGATCGAGGCGCCGCAACTGTGCCCGGCCTTCGGCCTGCGCCTGGTCAAAGGCGCGAAGAACGGCTCCTCGCCCGACTGGCTGCAGAAGCGGCTCACCGCCATCGGCCTGCGGCCGATCAACGCCCTGGTCGACATCACCAATTTCATCACCTTCGACCGCGGCCGCCCGCTGCACGTGTTCGATGCCGCCAAGGTGAATGGCAATCTCATTGTGCGCCGCGCGCAGAACGGCGAGAGCCTGCTCGCGCTCGACGGCAAGACTTACGCGCTCGACCAAGCCATGTGCGTGATCGCCGACGAGAAGGGCGTCGAATCGCTTGCCGGCATCATGGGCGGCGAAGCGACCGGCTGCACGGAGACGACCACCGACGTGCTGATCGAATCGGCCCTTTGGGACGCTTTCAATATCGCGCAGACCGGCCGCAGGCTCGGCGTCAATTCCGATGCGCGCTATCGCTTCGAGCGCGGCGTCGACCCGAATTTCATGCTGCCGGGCCTGGAACTGGCGACGCAGATGGTGCTCGATCTCTGCGGTGGCACGCCGTCGGAGATCGTCGTTGCCGGCGATCCTCGCCCAAAAGAAACGGTGATCGATTTCCCCTTGAGCGAACTGCCGCGGCTTGCCGGCATCAAGCTGCCGCTTCCCGAAGTGCGCCGCGTGCTGGAGAAGCTCGGCTTCTTCGCCGCCGGCCAAGGCGAGAAAGTGAAAGTGGCGGTGCCGTCGTGGCGGCCGGACGTACACGGCCGCGCCGACATCGTCGAGGAGCTGGTGCGCATCGTCGGCGTCGATCGGGTGCCGTCGACGCCGTTCCCGCGCGGCGATGCCGCGCGCAAGGCGGTGCTCACGCCGATCCAGAACCGCACGCGCAAGGCCAAGCGTGCGCTTGCCGCCCGCGCCATGGTCGAAGCCGTCACCTGGTCCTTCGTGTCCAAGCGCGAGGCGGAATTGTTCGGCGGCGGTCCGCCTGAGCTCGCGCTCGCCAATCCAATCGCGGCCGAACTCTCCGACATGCGGCCGAGCCTCATTCCCGGTCTGGCGATGGCGGCGCAGAAGAACGCCGACCGCGGCAGCGCCGACGTGGCGCTGTTCGAGGTCGGGCAGATCTTCAAGGGAGACCGTCCGGAGGACCAGTTCACCGCCGCAAGCGGCGTGCGCCGCGCGCTGGCCAAGGGCGGCGGTATCGGCCGCCACTGGTCGAGCAAGGCCGAGCCGGTCGATGCTTTCGACGCCAAGACCGATGCCTTCGCCGTGCTCGCTGCCGCCGGCGCGCCGATGCAGGCGCTGCAGGTCGCGCCGGGCGGGCCGCCCTGGTTCCATCCCGGCCGCTCCGGCACCATCCAGATCGGGCCGCAGAACGTGCTCGGCCATTTCGGCGAATTGCATCCGCGTGCGCTGGCCGGGCTGAAGGCCGAAGGGCCGCTCGTCGCCTTCGAGGTGATCCTGGAGAAAATCCCCGAACCGAAGGCCAAGGCGACGCGCGCCAAGCCGCTGCTCGAACTGTCGCCGTTCCAGCCGGTCGAGCGCGATTTCGCTTTCGTCGTGGACAGCGGCGTCAAGGCCGGCGACATCGTGCGCACGGCACAGAACGTCGACAAGAAGCTGATCGTCGGCGTGACCGTTTTCGACGTCTACGAGGGCAAGGGCATCGAGCCGGGCAAGAAGTCGATCGCCATCGCCGTCACCATCCAGCCGCGCGACAAGACCATGACCGACACCGAGATTGAGGCACTCGCCGCCAAGATCGTCGCCGAGGTCGGCAAGAAGACCGGCGGCGTGCTGCGGGGGTAGACCTCAATCCGTCACCCTTCGAGGTTCGCTTCGCTCGCACCTCAGGATGATGGAATAAGGTCCGCAAACGCGAATCCATCCCGCTCGACGGTCTCGCCGATGCGCACGGAAATCTTGCGCGACAGCATCGGCCCGGCCACCACGCAAGAATGGAATTCGCCGTTCTCGCCGCACGGGTCGATGCCGGACGGAAAATCCGCGAGCAGGGCCGCGTCGAACCTGCGCCCGGCAAACGACGCCGGCAGCTTTCTGAGATCGACGGTGGAGAGATAGGTCTCCAGCCCGCCCTCGATCATGTCGCGCGCCAGCGCATCGGTCGGCTTCAGCCACAGCGGGAACACCGGCGTGATGCCGGTGCCGGCGAGATTCTTCTCGCGATAGGCGCGGATATCCTCCAGGAACAGGTCGCCGAAGATGATATGCGTGATGCCGCGCGCTTTCGCATCGGCGACCGCTTTCGTCATCTCCCGCTCATAGATGTCGTTCGGGCACGGATAGGGGATGCGCACGACGACCGACGGCAATCCGGCCGCGTCGAGCTGCGCCATCAGCAAATCCTCGCGCACGCCATGCATGCTCACACGCGCGAAGCTGTCGGTGACCGTGGTCAGCGCACCGACGATGTCGTACGCACCCGCGCGGCGCGCCTCGTGCAGCGCCCAGGCCGAGTCCTTGCCGCTCGACCAGGCGATCAATGCTTTGGGGCGGGCCGTCATCGGCAGCCCGCCCCCGCGAAGCGGCGACATGTAGACATGGTATCTCAATCCTTGCTGGCCGGCGGCTCAACATGGCGCAAGCAGCGCCGTACCGCAATTGTTATGGCTAACGCTTGGTAACTCGCCGGCGCGAATGAACCAAATTGCAATGAGTCTTCGCTAAATTTGTACGCAACAAAAAGCGCGCGGAAGAAGCCCGCGCGCCGGGGGAACGCTGAGTAACGCGTCATGAGTTGGGTGGTCGACGGGGTTGGGCGCATTCTCGCCCACTATCTGGAAAAGCCCGCACAGGGCTACGCGCCGTTCACGCCGAGCGACGCCGAGGCGTTGCGCGCCACGCTCAAGCCCGGCGACGTGCTGCTGGTCGAGGGCAACAACCACATCTCCGGCGTCATCAAGTACCTGACGCAGTCCACCTGGTCGCACGCCGCGCTTTATGTCGGTGCGATCGGCGACCGCGTCACCGAGGACGGCGAGCCGCTGGTGCTGGTGGAGGCCAATATCGGGCAGGGCGTGGTGGCCGCCCCGCTGTCGAAATATATCCGCTGCCACACCCGCATCTGCCGGCCGATCAAGCTGACGGCCGACGATTGCGCGCGCGTGTGCGCCTATGCCGCCGAGCGCATCGGCTTCGACTATGATCTGAAGAACATCATCGATCTGATGCGCTATCTATTTCCGTTGCCGGTGCCGCAGCGCTGGCGCCGCCGCCTGATGTCGCTCGGCTCCGGCCATCCGACGCGCATCATCTGCTCGGCGCTGATCGCGCAGGCCTTCGAGAACGTGCGCTATCCGATCCTGCCCAAAGTGGCGCGCGCGGCGAGCGAGCAGGCCTGGCAGGATATCCTGGAGATCCGCCATTCTTCGCTCTATGCGCCGCGCGATTTCGACATCTCGCCCTATTTCGAGGTGGTCAAGCCGACGCTGGTGCGGGGTTTTGACTACAAGACCATGGCCTGGGCCGACCTGCCGATCGCCGAGGACAACGAGCTGATGCCGCTGGTCCCGATGCAGGGCGAAGAGGTCGAACCCGACCGGTTGCCGCAGCCGGGCTGAGCCCCAAGCGCCGCACCGCCTTGCCCTATCGGACTATCGGCCTTACCTCTGTCCGCATGTTCGATGCCGCCCTCACGGCCCTTTCGCAACTGTTCACGCCGCCGCTGCGCGCGGTACTGCTCAAAGCCGTCGGGCTTGCTTTGCTGCTGATCGTCATTGTCGGCATCGCGCTCAACCGCGTCTTCAGCGCGCTGGCGGCGAGCGGGGCGACCTGGGCCGAGCACGCCACCGGCGTGGCGCCGCACGCGGCCTGGTCGACGCTCGCCTGGGTGCTGTCGATCATGGCAAGCCTCGGCATCATCACCGGCGCGCTGTTCCTGATGCCGACCATCACCGCCTTCGTCGGTAGCTTCTTCGTTGACGAGGTGGCCGCCGCGGTCGAGCGCGACAGCTATCCGGCCGAGCCGCCGGGCAAAGCGCTGCCGCTGTTGCGCGCGCTGATCGAGGGCGTGACGTTCGCCTTGCTGGCGCTCGCCGTCTACCTCTGCGCGCTGCCGTTTATCTTTTTCGCCGGGCTCGGCGTGATCGTCCTGTTCCTGGCGAATGCCTACCTGCTCAGCCGCGAATATTTCGAGCTCGCCGCCATGCGCTTCCGCACGCCGCATGAGGCGAAGGCGCTGCGCAAGGCCAACGCGCCCTATATCTTTCTCGCCGGCATGGCGATCGCGGTGTTTGTGTCGATCCCGGTGGTCAATCTGGCCACGCCGATCTTCGCCATGGCCTACATGGTGCACGTCCATAAGCGCATGTCGGGCTCGCGGCTGGAGCTGATCGAGCCGCGGCGGTGAGTTCTCTGTCATTCCGGGACGCCGCGAAACGGCGGACCCGGAATCGATACTCCGCAGCAGGGATTATGGATTGCGGACTCGCGGCCTGACGGCCGCACCTCGGAATGACAGAAAATCAGATCTTCCGCTGCGCCGCGTTCCAGTGCTGCTCCAGGTTGGCGATCAGCGCCGGCGAGAAGTGGCAATAGGCCTGCTCTCTGGCATAGACCGCCATGTAGCGGCGGAAGGCGTCGAGCGGCTCCTCGCCGACGCGCAGAGCGCGCCGGTTGCCGGCGGCGCTAACCACGCCGGCGCCGGTGAAATCCTCCACCGCCTGTTCGACGGCTGAATCCACCTCCTCCGGCGGCACCACTCTGTCGCAGATCATGCGGCCTTCCGGGCTGTCGCAATCGAGCCGCCGGCCGACCAAAATCGCCTGGCGCGCGATGCGCGCGCCGACGAAACGCGGCAGCCGCAAGTTCGCGGCGCCGGGAATGATGCCCTCCTTGCGCGCCGGCAGCGTCATGTAGGCATCCGAGCCGGCAACCACATAGTCCATCGCCAGCAAATATTGGCAGCCGCCGCCGATGGCGAAGACGTCGAGCCCGGCGATCCACGGCTTCTCGCGCGTGCCGCCATAGACTTCGTCGGCGCTGCCCGCGCCGGGCATCGCCAGCCCGCGCAGCATCTTGTTGACCACGCCCATGTCGCGGCGGATGTACCAGAGATAGGGAATCTTCCCCTGATAAAGGTGCGTGAGATTAATGCCGGCGGAGAAGATCTTGCGCCCGGCATATTTCGGATGCTCGACCACGGCGCCGCGCAAGACGCAAACCTCGCTCAGCGGATCGAGGATGGCGATGTCGGCCGCCGTCTCGGTGTCGTCGAGCGTGTCGTCGTCTTCGGCATTGAGGAAGCGCGGATTGTTGACGGTGACCACCACGGCCTTGCCTTGCCGTTCGACGCGCGCCCGGCCGAAGTCGATCGCGCCCTTGCGGATGAATTCCGGCACGCGCTCGATCGCGTCCATTTTCGGCCGCAGCATCGCCTCGCAGAGATGCATGCCGCTCTCGCGCAGCGCCAGCACCTGCGCGAGAAAAATGCCCTGGTCGACCTCGACGCCGTCCTTCTCGCTCTGCATCAACGCGCCTTCGGCTTTGACCTGCCGCGGCGTCGGGGTGAGGCCGGGCACCAGCTTCGCCGCCGCGCCGACCAATTCGTCGACGCGCAAAAAGTTTTCCAGCCTGTTGGTGAGCTTGCGATAGACGCTGTCGGCGTGCGCGGTCAGAAAGCGCTCGCGCGTGGTCCGACAATTGAGCAGGATGAGGTCGGCCGCGAGCTGCTGTTCGACCGTGCGCAGCGGCTTCTTCGGCAGCTTGGCGAGCAGATTGGCGCCCGCCCGCCAGAAGCGAGTGCCGGCCGCGGCGTCGCGCTTGAACTTGTCGCGGAATTGCGGCCTGGCATTGAGCCACAGCGCCACGCCGCGCGGCGGCAAGCCGGCATGTTCCAGAATGACGCGCGGATCGCCGCGATCGACGGGTTTGCCGCCGGCTGTGCCTTCCATACGCCTCTCCCAGGGTCCGCTACTTTGCGACCGTCTTCTCCGGCCATTGGCACAGGTCCGCGATCAGGCAGACCTCGCAGCGCGGTTTGCGCGCCAGACAAGTGTAGCGCCCGTGCAGGATAAGCCAATGGTGGGCGTGGCGCTTGTACTGGTCCGGCACCACCTGTTCGAGCTTCAACTCGACCTCGAGCGGATTTTTGCCGGGTGCCATGCCGGTGCGGTTGCCGACGCGGAAGATGTGGGTGTCGACGGCGATGGTCGGCTGCGCGAAGGCGATGTTGAGCACGACGTTCGCCGTCTTGCGCCCGACGCCGGGCAGCGCCTGCAGCGCCTCGCGCGTCTTCGG
>DATJVE010000003.1:0-10379 GCA_035501975.1 Pseudolabrys sp. | reverse complement strand
TCCACCCACGGCTACGACCGCGCCGTGCTGCTGATCCCGACCTGGCTTCTGCTGGTGGTGTGGACGGCTGCCGCCGCCCTCGCCGTTACCGGCGTCGTCACCAACGACATCATCGGCCCCGCTTTGCTCGGCGGCCTGGTGCTGATCGTGATGCTGATCGGCTTCACGGTGATGCAGCACGCCTTCGCCGGCGGCATCACCCACGGCATCGTTTCCGACGTCGAGCGCCGCGCGCTGGCGCTCACCGGCGCCGGCGATCTGATCTGGGACTGGGACGTCTCCGCCGACAAGATCTACACCAGCCCGGAGACCGAGCAGTTGCTCGGCTTAAAACGCGGCACGCTGGAAGGACCGGCGGCGGCCTGGCTCGAGATCCTGCATCCGCTCGACCGCGACCGCTTCCGCGCCTCGCTCGACTCGGCGGTCGAGCAGCGCCGCGGCCGCCTGAACCAGGGCTTCCGGCTGCGCGCCTCGGACGGCCATTATTTGTGGTTCACGCTGAAGGCGCGGCCGGTGGTCGGCTCCGACGGCGAAGTGGTGCGGCTCGTCGGCACGCTCACCGACGTCAACGACTTCAAGAAGGCCGAGGAGCGGCTGCTCTATGACGCGGTGCACGACAATCTCACCGGCCTGCCCAACCGCGAATTGTTCATCGACCGCATGGAGGCGGCCTTCGGCTTCGCCCGCTCCGATCCGCAAATTCGCCCGTCGGTGCTGGTGATCAATCTCGACCGCTTCAAGCAGGTGAACGATTCGGTCGGCATGTCGATCGGCGACTCGGTGCTGCTGACGATCGCGCGCCGGCTCGCCCGCCTGCTCAAGCCGCAGGACACCCTGGCGCGGCTGTCCGGCGATCAGTTCGCCCTGATCCTCCTGTCGGAGAAGGAGCCCGCGCGCATCGTCGCCTTTGCCGAGACCATGCGCCGCACCTTGCGGGCGCCGATCGGCTTCAACGACCGCGAGATTTTCATCACCGCGTCGATCGGACTGGCGCTCGCCGAAAACGAGGCGCGCAGCACCGAGGAGGTGCTCAAGGACGCCGAGCTCGCGATGTATCACGCCAAGCGCATCGGCGGTGACCGCATCGAGATCTTCAAACCGGCGATGCGCTCGCGCAAGACCGACCGGCTGACGCTCGAATCGGAACTGCGCCGCGCCATCGAGCGCGAGGAAATCAAGGTGCTGTACCAGCCGATCGTGCGGCTGGAAGACCGCGCCATCGCCGGCTTCGAGGCGCTGGCGCGCTGGGATCATCCCAAGCTCGGCCGCCTGTCGCCGATCGAGTTCATCTCGACCGCCGAAGAAATCGGTCTGATCGTAGATCTCGGCCTGTTCGTGCTCGAACGCACGGCGCGGCGGCTGGCGAGCTGGCAGGCGGCGAGCCGCTCGCGCGAACCGATCTTCGCCAGCGTCAACATGTCGTCGCGGCAATTGCTGCGCCACGACCTGATCCAGGACCTGCGCAGCGTCCTGTCGCGCTCGGCCATCGCGCGCGGCACGTTCAAGCTGGAGATCACCGAATCGCTGGTGATGGAGAACCCCGAGCACGCCGCGCAGATGCTCGCCCGCATCAAGGAGCTCGGCGTCGGGCTGTCGCTCGACGATTTCGGCACCGGTCATTCCTCGCTCGCCTATCTGCAGCGCTTCCCCTTCGACACCATCAAGATCGATCAGTCCTTCGTGCGCACCACCGCGCAGGGCACAAGGCCGGTGATCCTGCGCTCGATCATCGCGCTCGCCCACGATCTCGGCATGGACGTGGTGGCGGAAGGCGCCGAGACGGACAGTGATGCGGTCGAGCTCTACCAGATGGGCTGCGAATACGCGCAAGGCTTCGCCTTCGGCGAGCCGATGAGCGCGCAGGCGGCCGGCCGACTGTTGACCGGCGAACGGCTCGAGGCCGCGCCCTAGAGACGCCGTACCGCGGCCGGGATTTGCGATGACATCGCTGCAAAAAAATACCGATCGGGCGACGGTCGAAGGCTTCGGCCGCGAGTGGACGACCTTTTCACAGTCGGAAGGCGCGCTGTCGGCCGGCGACCGCCGCGCCATGTTCGACAGCTACTTCGCAATCTTCCCCTGGGACCTGCTGCCGCCGAACAGCACCGGCGCCGATGTCGGCTGCGGCAGCGGGCGCTGGGCCATGCTGGTCGCGCCGCGCGTCGGACAATTGCACGCGATCGATCCCGCCGCCGACGCGCTCGCCGTGGCGCGCGCCAATCTCGCCGGCCTCGGCAATGTCAGCTTCCACCAGGCCTCGGTGTCGGCGTTGCCGCTCGCGGACGCTTCGCTCGACTTCGCCTATGCGCTCGGCGTACTGCACCACGTTCCCGATACCGCGCAGGCGATCCGCGACGTGGCGGCGAAGCTAAAGCCCGGCGCGCCGTTTCTGCTCTATCTCTATTACGCCTTCGACAACCGCTCGGCCGCCTATCGCGCGCTGTGGCGGCTATCGAATGCCGGCCGCCTGCTGCTTAGCCGCGCGCCCTACCCGCTGCAGATCGTCGCGACCACATTGCTCGCCTACCTGGTCTATTGGCCAATCGCCCGTATCGCTGCGCTGCTGGAAAAGTTTGGGCTGCTGCCACGCTCGTGGCCGCTCACCTATTACCGGCACCGCGCGCTCTACGTGATGCGCACCGACGCCTTCGACCGCTTCTGCACGCGACTGGAGCAGCGCTTCACGCGCGCGCAGATCGCCGACATGCTGCGCGAGGCCGGGTTCGATGCCATCAGATTTTCCGAAACCGAGCCGTTCTGGGTGGCGCTTGCGATCAAGCGCTAGCCGATCGCGCTAGGCGTGACCCGCTTCGCTCGACAGCATGCCGGGATCGATGCCGATCTTGCGCAACGCCTTCTCGTATTTGAGGTCGGTGTCGGTGCCGAAGATCAATTCGGGATCGGCCGCGCAATGCAGCCAGCCGTTCTGCTGAATTTCGTTTTCCAGCTGGCCCGGCGCCCAGCCGGCATAGCCGAGCGCGAGGATGGCGCTTTCCGGCCCGTTGCCGCGCGCGATCGCCTTGAGGATGTCGAGCGTGGCGGTGAGGCAGATGCCGTCGTCGATCGGCAGCGTCGAATTCTCGATGAAGAAATCGGCCGAGTGCAGCACGAAGCCGCGTCCGGTCTCAACCGGCCCGCCCTTGAGCACCTTGACGTCCTCGGCGCGCACCGGAAGCTGAATGCGCTCGCTCGCCGGGATCACCTCGAGTTGCACCAGGAGATCGGGAAACTTGATGTTGCCGGCCGGCTGATTGACGACGATGCCCATGGCGCCTTCCGAGGAATGCGCGCAGACATAGATCACCGTGCGTGCGAAGCGCTCGTCGTTCATCGCCGGCATCGCGATCAGCATTTGCCCGTCGAGATAGCCGCGCGCCGGCGTCGCGCCGGTGGATTTGCGGGGAAGCTTCATGGCAAAAGGTTACCCAATCGCTCCGCCTTTGCAAACGATATCGCTTGCGGAAAGTTCGATCACACACCGTCATATTTAGGCCAGCAATTGTGGCGAAATCGTCGTCGTGCCCGCAACTTGTTCATCCCCTGCTCACAATGAATTCAGTAGCGAAGCGCGCGGTAACCGATTAGATCGGATCGCCATGAAAAATTTTCGCCGCCGGATTTGCATGACCTTGGCCGCCTGCGCCGCAGCCGCGCTGATCGGCGGCCCAACGCACGCGGCCGATGCCTCGGCCTGGACTGACGACACCTACTCGGCGATTCGTCTGATCGCCGGCGCCAGCAAAAGCGGCGCCGACAATCTGCGCGCCGGTATCGAGATCAAAATGCAGCCGGGCTGGCACACGTATTGGCGTTATCCCGGTGACTCCGGCGTGCCGCCGCGTTTCAGTTTTGCCGGCTCCGACAATCTGGCGGCCGCCAAAGTGCTGTTCCCGGCGCCCCACGCGTTTACAGACGAGGCCGGCACCACCATCGGGTACAAGAACAGCATCATTTTTCCGGTGCGCGTCATTCCGCTCAAGAAGGACAGGCCGGTGACGCTGCGCGCCAAGATCGACTACGCGGTGTGCGAGAAACTGTGCGTCCCAGCCGAGGCGCGAATCGAATTGACGATTCCAGCGGCGGGCGGCGCCGACAACGCCGCGCTGGATGCGGCGGAAGCGCGCGTGCCGGAGCCGATATCCGCCGCCGTGGCCGGGCTGACGGCAAAGCGCGCCAGCGACGACAAGATCAAGCCGCTGGTATTCGTCGATCTCGCCGCGCCGACCGGCGCGCCGGTGGAATTGTTCGTCGAAGGCCCGTCGCCCGAATGGGCGCTGCCCATCCCCAAGCCGGCGTCAGGCGCACCCGCCGGCCGTGCGCATTTCAGCTTCGAGCTCGATGGACTGCCGCCCGGCGTCGATCCCAAGGGCTCGTACGAACTCACCTTCACCATCGTGCAAGGCGACCACGCGACCGAAGTCAAAACCCATCTCGACTAAGCGGCGGCAAGCGCGCTAGCTTGCGCCTCATAAAATCAGGGAGAGGACACCCATGCCCATCAAAGTCGGCGACAAATTGCCCAACGCCACGTTCCGCACGCATACCGCGGAAGGCCCCAACAAGCCCAAGACCACCGACGACATCTTCAAGGGCAAGAAGGTCGTGCTGTTCGCGGTGCCCGGCGCCTTCACGCCGACCTGCAACAATCTGCACATCCCGAGCTTCCTCAATAACATCGCCGCCTTCAAGGCCAAGGGCGTCGACACCATCGCAGTGACCGGCGTCAACGATGCATTCGTGATGGATGCGTGGAAAAAGTCGACCGGCGCCGAAGGCAAGATCGACTTCCTCGCCGACGGCAACGGCGAATTCGCCAAGGCGATCGATATGGCCTTCGACGGCTCCGGCAACGGGCTCGGCACCCGCTCCAAGCGCTATTCGATGTTGGTCGAGGACGGCGTGGTGAAGAAGCTCAACATCGAGGACGCGCCGGGCAAGTGCGACATTTCCGGCGGCCAGGCGCTGCTGGCGCAATTGTAAAATTCGGAAGCCCCCTCAGGACTACTTCGACTTCATCGCCCCGATCGCGCCGGCGCGCGCCGCCACCAAGCCGTCGCGCGCCAGTTGGTCGGCGCGTTCGTTCAGGGCGTGACCGGCGTGGCCTTTCACCCAATGCCATTGCACTGTGTGATGGGCGAGCGCCTCGTCGAGCCGCTTCCACAGGTCGACGTTCTTGACCGGCTTCTTGTCGGCGGTGCGCCAGCCGTTCTTCTTCCAGCCGTGAATCCACGACGTGATGCCGTTCTTCAGGTATTCGCTGTCGGTGTGCAGGTCGACATGGCACGGGCGCTTGAGCGCTTCCAGCGCGGAGATCGCCGCCATCAATTCCATACGGTTGTTGGTGGTGTGCGCTTCACCGCCGTTCAGTTCTCTTTCGTGGTCGCCGAAGGTGAGGATCGCGCCCCAGCCGCCTGGGCCAGGATTGCCCGAACAGGCGCCGTCGGTATGAATGGTGACGCGCTGATCGCTCAAGCTTCGATTCCATAGTCGCTCGCGCTCTTCACCGACTGGTGGAAGCGCAGCTTGCGGAAATATTCGAGCGGGTCCTTCGGTCGTACCAGCGCGCCGTCCGGCACCGCCAGCCAGTCGACCAGCCGGGTGAGCAGGAAGCGCATGGCCGCACCGCGCGCGAGCACCGGCAGCGCCGCGACCTCGGCCGAAGACAGCGCCCGCGCCTTGCCGTAGGCCTTGAGCAACGCGCGGCCCTTGGTGACGTTGTAGGAATGGTCGGGCTCGAAACACCAGGCGTTGAGACAAATGACGACGTCATAGGCAAGCGTATCGGTGCAAGCGAAGTAGAAATCGATCAGCCCGGACAATGTGTCGCCGAGAAAGAAAACGTTGTCGGGAAAGAGGTCCGCGTGGATGACGCCGGCGGGCAGGTCGCGCGGCCAGGTTTTCTCCAGCGCGTCGAGCTCCTTGGCGATCTCATCGCACAGGCCCGGCCGCACGCTGTCGCCGCGCGCCTTGGCGTGTTCGTAGAGCCCGCGCCAGCTGTCGATTCCGAGCGCGTTCGGCCGCTGTTGCGGAAAATCTCCGCCGGCAAGATGCAGGCCGGCGAGCGCCTCGCCCACTGCCGCGCAATGGCCGGCATTCGGCCGGCGGATCCACAGCCCATCGAGAAAGGTGACGATCGCCGCCGGCCGGCCGGCGAGCCGACCGAGCATGCCGCCGTGCTTGTTTTTCACCGGCTGCGGACAGGTGATACCGCGCGCGGCGAGATGCTCCATCAACGCCAGGAAGAACGGCAAATCCTTCTCGGCGACGCGCTTTTCGTACAGCGTGAGAATGAAATTGCCGGCCGTGGTATGGACGAGGAAATTGGAATTCTCCACGCCTTCGGCGATGCCCTTGTAGGACAAGAGCGTGCCGATCTCGTAGCCGGCGAGGAATGGGGTGAGGTCGTCGGCGGTGACGTCGGTGTAGACGGCCATGGCAGGCTCACTCAGCCGCCTGCGTCTCCCGCAGCGCGCGGGGCAGCGGGAAGAACATGTCCTCCGTTGCGGCGGAGACGGTCTCGACGCTCACCGCGTACCGTTGCGCAAAGGCGCCGATGATCTCCTCGACCAGGATTTCCGGCGCCGAGGCGCCGGCGGTGATGCCGAGACGCGTGATGGCGCCGAAATCGTTCCAGTCGATATCGGAGGCGCGTTGTACCAGCATCGCGCGCGCGCAGCCGGCGCGCTTGGCGACTTCGGTGAGCCGCTGCGAGTTCGACGATTTCGGCGAGCCGACCACGATCATGGCGTCGACATGGGGGGCCACGCACTTGACCGCCTCCTGCCGGTTGGTGGTGGCGTAGCAGATGTCGTCCTTATTCGGCCCGGCGATCGCCGGAAAACGCCGCTTGAGCACGGCGACGATGTCCGCGGTGTCCTGCACCGACAGCGTGGTCTGCGTCACATAAGCGAGATTGTCGGCCGCGCGCGGGACGAAATTTTCGGCATCGGCGACGCTCTCGATCAGCGTGACGGCGCCCGGGGGCAGTTGGCCGAGGGTGCCGATCACTTCGGGGTGGCCGGGATGGCCGATGAGCACGATTTCGCGGCCGCGGCGGTGATGGATCTCCGCCTCGCGATGCACCTTGGTCACCAGCGGACAGGTGGCGTCGAGCGCGAACAGGCCGCGCCGCGCGGCTTCGGCGGGGACGCTGCGCGCCACGCCATGGGCGGAGAAGATGACCGGGGCGCCGGTGTCGGGAATTTCGTCGAGCTCCTCGACGAAAATCGCGCCCTTGGCGCGCAAGGCCTCGACCACGTAGCGGTTGTGCACGATTTCGTGGCGGACATAGACCGGCGGCCCATAAACGCTAAGCGCCCGCTCCACCGATTCGATGGCGCGCACCACGCCGGCGCAAAATCCGCGCGGCGAGCAGAGCAGGACCTTGAGCGGCGGTTTTTCTTGGATGGTCATCGCGGTGTCCCGGAATCGCGCGGATTTTTCGCGCGTTTCAGGCTTGGACATGGCTGCGTCGCCCCACCCTGTCAAGACGGCATGGTTGCACGGGGGCAACCCAGCCCCTATATTCCGCCCACTTTCCAGTCATCATCGATGATCTGGTGCTTCGCCCGGCGGGCGGGCGAAGCGGTGAGGAGATTTGCCATGGCCACAGCAGCACCCTTAATGCCGAAGGCGACCGCCGTCTGGCTGTTGGATAATACCGCCCTGACCTTCGACCAGATCGCCGACTTCTGCAAACTGCACCCGCTGGAGGTCAAAGCCATTGCCGACGGCGACGCCGCGCAGGGCATCAAGGGCCTCGACCCGATCCAGACCGGCCAGCTCACGCGCGAGCAGATCAGCGCGGCCGAGGGCAATCCCGAGCAGAAATTGACGCTGAGCGAGGCGAAAGTCTCGGTTCCCGCGCCGGAACGCGGCAAGAAGGGCCCGCGCTACACGCCGGTGTCGCGCCGCCAGGACCGCCCCAACGCCATTTTGTGGCTGGTGCGCAATCACCCCGAACTCAAGGACGCGGCGATCATGCGGCTCGTCGGCACCACCAAGTCGACCATCGCGGCGATTCGCGACCGCACGCATTGGAACGCCGCCGCGCTCGCGCCCATGGATCCGGTGACGCTGGGGCTGTGCTCGCAGACCGACCTCGATTTCGAGGTCAACCGCGCCAACAAGGAAAAGCCGGCGCCGGTCGATACCGGCGCGACGCTGCTGCCGGCCGCCGAGACCACGGCGAAGAAAGAGGCGGAAGTCGCCGCCGCGCAGGCCGCCGAAGCCGAGAAGAAGCCGGGCGGCAGCGATCTCGACGTCTCCGCCGTGTTCGCCAAGCTCAAGCAGCTCGGCGGCAAGAGCGAGAAGGACGTGGACGAGTAACCCTCTGCCCGCTCATGCCGGCGAAAGCGGGCATCCAGCTCTTTTTCAGGCAATCGCCAAAGTACTGGGTCCCCGCTTTCGCGGGGACGAACGGAAATATTCAAATCAATACATCCGCTTGCCTTCCACCGCCGCGATGTAGCGCGCGACGGATTTTTCCAACACCGATTTTGCATCCTTGGCGATGACGCGGTCGAAATAGTGGCCGTAGAGCACGTCGAAGGAGAACGGCGCCATCGCCTGCCCGATATGCGCGACTTCGCGCGCCGACAGCGGGATGAAATTCGGATAGCTGCGCATAAAGGAGAACCACTTGCGGTCGGTGGCGACGGTGAGGATGTCGCCGGCGCAGACCACGGCGCGCCCGTCCGCCCCTTGCGCCCAATGCAAAACCGTGCCGCCCTCGAAATGGCCGCCGCAGCGGATCAGCGTGACGCCGTCCCATAATTTGAACGTCTCGCCCTGCCACAGTCTGATCGCCGGATCGCCGCGCATGATCCATTGCCGGTCCGCGGCATGGAGATGGACCGGACAACCGAAGGCATGCGCCCACTCCACCATCGTGGTGTAGAAGTGCGGATGCGAGATGGCGATCGCTTGCAAGCCGCCGAGACCCTTGAGCGCCGTCACCGTCGCCGCATCGAGCGTGGCGACGCAATCCCACAGGATATTGCCGCCTGAGGTGCGCAACAGCAGCGCGCGCTGGCCGATGGCGAAACCGGCGCCGATGCCGATGACGCCGGTGTCGTATTCGCGCAGCGCATTCATGTGGCTTTGCGAAAGCGCGGAAAGCGTCGTCCAGCTTTGCCCGCGCGGCGGCACGTATTGCCGCTCCTCCTCGCAGATCGCGCATTGCACCGGCGGCTTGTCGCTGTCGGCGTATTGCATGCCGCAGGCGGTGCAGATGAAGTGGGGCATGAAAGATTTCCTTGGGCGTTTCTCCGTCATGGCCGGGCTTGTCCCGGCCATCCACGTCTTGTTTAGATTAAGCATGAGCAGAGCATTCGTGCACATAATGTCCAATCGTCGGAACGGCGTTCTCTACACGGGCGTCACGAGCGATCTGTTGCGTCGTGGTTACGAGCATCGCGAAGGTTTGCTCGGCCGCTTCACGAAACGATATGGACTAAAAAGGCTCGTTTGGTTCGAGGCTCACGATGACATTCGGATAGGAACCCAATGTGAGAAAACAATGAAACATTGGCCGCGTGCTTGGAAAGTTCGGCTCATCAATGCCGGCAATCCCGAATGGAGCGATTTATACGACGCGCTGTCGTGAAGATGTGGATGGCCGGGACAAGCCCGGCCATGACGGATGAGAGATAAGCAGCGATTATAACAATCGCTGCACCACGGCTGCTGCTTCGCGGCTTGGGGCTAAACCTTCCCCACCCCGTGCCCTTTCAGCGCGGTGCCGATCTCATCCAAAATGACCGGATCGTCGATGGTCGCCGGCATGGTCCACGTGTCGCCGTCGGCGATCTTTTTGATGGTGCCGCGCAGGATCTTGCCGGAGCGCGTCTTCGGCAGCCGCGCCACGGTGATGGCGAGCTTGAACGCCGCCACCGGCCCGATCTTCTCGCGCACCAGCGCCACGATCTCCTTCTCGATCTCCGCGGGCGGGCGGTTGACGCCGGCCTTGAGCACGATGAAGCCGCAGGGCACCTCGCCTTTGAGCTCATCCTTGATGCCGAGCACGGCGCATTCGGCGACGTCCTGGTGCGAGGCGAGCACCTCCTCCATGCCGCCGGTGCTAAGCCTGTGGCCGGCGACGTTGATGATGTCGTCGGTGCGGCTCATCACGAAGATGTAGCCGTCCTCGTCCTTGTAGCCGGCGTCCGCCGTCTTATAGTAGCCGGGGAATTCGTCGAGGTAGCTTTCCTTGAAGCGGTCGTCCTGCTGCCACAGCGTCGGGAAGTTGGCCGGCGGCAGCGGCAGCTTGACCACGATCGAGCCGATCTTGTTGGCCGGCACGGGATGGCAGGCCTCGTCGACGACGTCGATGGTGTAGCCCGGCATCGGCACGCAGGCCGAGCCGTATTTCACCGGCA
>DATJVE010000002.1:0-5203 GCA_035501975.1 Pseudolabrys sp. | reverse complement strand
CTCGGGCGCGTGCCGAGCGTCGCCTCATCGAGATCGTCGAAGGCGGTCAGCCCGCGCGGGAAGAATTCGCGGTAGACCACGCGCTCGGCGATGCCCTCCACGGTGCGAAAGCCCATGCGCTTGGACAGCTCGACAAGGCCATCGCCGACCAGCCTCTTGTTGCGCGAGCCGAGCGTGGACAGCCGGTTGCGCACCACGACCCAGTCGGTCAGCTTGCCGTCGACCAGCCGCCGCTGGCGGCGCGCTTCGCGCACCATTTCGGCGTAGTGGCTTTCGCCGGCGACGGCGAAATTGGTCGGATCGAGCGTGCCGAGCACGTCGAAATCGACGAAGCTGTCGTTGAGCGGCGTGACCAGGGTATCGGCCATCGAATGCGCAAGCCGCATCAGGTAGGTGTCGCTGCCGGGCGTATCGATCACCACCACGTCGTGGCTGTGCTCGATCTCGGCGACCGCCTTGCTAAAGGCGGCCAACTCCTGCGCCTCATTGGCCTCCACCGAATTGTTCTCGGCGCGATCGACGCAGTAATGCAGCGGCGAGTCGAGCTTGAGGCACGCGCGCGCGGCCCAGTTGCGCCGGTTCTCGATGTAATGGGTGAAGCTTTTCTGCCGGCTGTCGAGGTCGATGGTGGCCACGCGCTGGCCGGCCTTGAGCAGTGCAACCGCAATGTGCAGAGCGGTCGTGGACTTACCCGACCCGCCTTTTTCGTTGCCGAGAACAACCACGTGAGCAGATTGCCGAGCCTGCTCGATCGGCTGCACTAACATGACGCGCCCCCAGGGCATTTAATTCTCAAATTGTTTCTGTGCTTACGTCAAGCGCGATATGATCCAAATGATTTTGTCGGTCACCGCGTGGCCGTCTTGCCACAGTTTTGCTATGGCCTAACCCGCTTTTGCGACAACCAGCCGACAGACGCGACGAATTATGGCAAACCGACCCGCCGCCGCGCGAACCGTGCCCTCGCTCCGCCGCGCGCTGCAGCGATTGCGCAAGCCCGGCGAGCGGATCGCCCTGGTGCCAACCATGGGCGCCTTGCACACCGGCCATCTGACGCTGGTCGCCGAGGCGCGCCGGCGCGCCCGCCGGGTCGTGGTGTCGATTTTCGTCAATCCCACGCAATTCGCGCCGCACGAGGACTTCGGCAGCTATCCGCGCGGCTTTGCCGCCGATCTTGCGGCGCTGCGCGCGGCCAAGGCCGATCTCGTCTGGGCGCCGTCGGCCGAGGTGATGTATCCGGAAGGCTTTGCCACCAGGATCGAGCCGCAGGGCGCCGCCAAAGCCGGCCTGGAAGACAAATTCCGCCCGCATTTCTTCGCCGGCGTGGCCACCGTCGTTGCCAAACTGTTCACGCAAGTGGCGCCCGACTTCGCCATGTTCGGCGAGAAGGACTACCAGCAGCTCTGCGTAGTCACCCAGATGGCCAAGGATCTCGATCTGCCGCTTAAGGTGATCGGCGTGCCGACCGTGCGTGAGGAAGACGGCCTCGCGCTGTCCTCGCGCAACGCCTACCTGTCGGCCGACGAACGGAAAGTGGCGCCGACGCTGTATCGGGTGCTCGCGGCCAGCGCCAAGCGGATCAAGCAGGACGAGCCGATCGAAATGGTGCTGGAAGAAGGCCAGACCGAGATCGCGCGCGCCGGTTTTGCTCTCGATTACCTGCAAGCGCGGCATGCCCAGACACTGGCGCCAATCGCCTCGCGCAAGGACGGCCCGATCCGGCTTCTGGTCGCCGCCAAGATCGGCAAGACGCGGTTAATCGATAATATCGGCGTCTAAAAGCGTCTAAAAGACGTACGCTGCCTAGCGGCGGGCTAGAGCAGGCCCAGCTCCCGCAACTCCCGCCGCATCTGTTCGGGCATCTTGGCGGCGCCGGGCGCCGCCCGCGCCAGATCGCGCGGGGCGTTCTTGGCCTCCAGATAACGCCAGCCCTGGAAGGCAGCGCGCGGACGCGGCTCGACCAGCACCACTTTGCCGTCGAGCACCACCCGGCAGCGCGAGATGCCGTCCTTGTCGGTGAACGGGCGGATATCGAGGATCTTCTCGCGGCAACTGATCTGGCCGCGAATCACCCAATAAAGCGAGCCGCCGTCGACCAGTTCTTCCGCCCGCTTCGGGACCATGCGGGTGGTGTGGATGTGCTCGGGCTTTTGCCGGCGCCTTTTCTTCTCTGCGAGCTTTTGTTTGATCCAGTCCTCCAGGTCGGCCACCGAATCGCAGCCGACGCAGAGCTTGATGAGGTGAAGCGGCATTGCAAAACGCCCAAAAGTGACCGTCACGCGACGGTTTTATGCATAGCGCGCAAGCCTTGGCCAAGGAAGCCGCCGGCGCGGCGTACACATGCAGCCGAACACAATTTTTTGAAGCGGGCGGGAACCAACTTCGTCCCGATATGATTTACCCTGCTGGGCCGGCAGCGTCGCATGGAGACTTTCGTGCGCTCTCGCATCATCCACCTGGTCAACCCGAAAACCGATTCGCTCACCACCCGCCCGCTTTATTTCAACCGGGCGCTCTACTCGCCGCTCGCCGGATTGCTGGCGGTGGCCGCCTCCATCCCGCGCGACCGATACGAGGTCGTGCTGACCGACGAGAACATCGAAACCATCGATTTCGATCTCAAGGCCGATCTGGTCGGCATCTCGGCGATGACCAGCTACGTCAACCGCGGCTACGAGATTGCCGACGCCTTCCGCGCCAAGGGCGTGCCGGTCGTCATGGGCGGTGTGCACCCAAGCTTCATGCCGCAGGAGGCGCTCAAGCACTGCGATGCCGTCGTCATCGGCGAGGTCGAACTGGTGATCGACAAATTGCTCGACGACCTCGAGCACCGCGAAATGCGCGGCACCTACAAGTCGGACACGCTGCACCCGATGGTCGGCGTGCCGATGCCGCGTTACGACCTCCTGAAAAGGCACCGCTACGTGAACAAGACCTTCGTGCAGACCTCGCGCGGCTGCCACCAGGGCTGCACCTTCTGCGCCGAGCCGCTGATGAACGGGCTCAAATTCCGCTACCGGCCGGTCGACGAAGTGATCAACGAGATGGAGAATTGCGGCGCGCGCGTCATCTCGATCAACGACGCCGACTTCTTCGGCACGCCGGAACGGCCGAAGGAAGTCATGCGCGCGCTCAAGGGCCGCGGTATCCAATGGCAGGCCGGCGTCACCTCCAAGCTGGCGCAGGACGACCGCATGCTCGAGCTCGCGGCCGAAGGCGGCTGCACGCTGCTCAGCATCGGCTTCGAATCGATCTCGCGCTCGACGCTCAAAAGCGTACACAAGCACGTCAACCGGCCGGAGACCTTCGCCGCCTTGGTGGAAAAGGTCCACTCCTACGGCATCATGGTGTTCGGCCTGTTCATGTTCGGCTTCGACGGCGACGACACCTCGGTGTTCGACGAGACCGTCGACTTCAATATCGCCGCCAAATACGACGCTTGCGCCTATTCGACGCTCACGCCCTACCCCGGCACGCTGACCTGGTACGAAATGAAGAAGGAGAACCGCATCGTCTCGTTCGACTGGACGATGTACGACCAGGGCCACGTCGTTTACCGGCCGGCGCAGATGTCGGGCGACGAATTGCGCCTCGGGCAAAACCACGCCTACGGGAAATTCTATTCCGGACCCTCGATCGCCGAGCGCTTCCCGTTGCGCGGCAAGCGGCACCGCACGCAGTGGACGATCTATAATCTGTTCATGCGGCGCGGCTCGAAGACCGAGCACATTGAATCGATCGCGGCGCCGACCGCCGAGCCCGACGTCGCGCCGATGCCGCCGATCCTGCCGATCAAGCGCGAATGGCGCGCGGCCGTGCTGGAGGCCGCCGGCGGGCCCGGGCCACACATGGCCTGACGCCAATCACCAGTGATAGTTGATGCCGGCGCGGACGATGTTGTCTTTCGCCGGCACTGACAGATTGGACACGCCGTTCGCCGCGCTGAAGAAGCCCGCGGTGCCGAGATCGAGATGCAGATACTCGATCTTGGCGCTCCAATTACGGTCGATGGAATATTCGACGCCGGCGCCGACGGTCCAGCCGAACTTGGTTTCGGTGCTGGTGCCGTTCGACTGCAAGGCCTTGATGTCGCCATAGGCGGCGCCACCGGTGACATAAGGTAGCCAGCGGCCGAAGGCATAGCCGATGCGGCCGCGCGTGGTGCCAAACCAATCCTGCTTGGTCTGGCACTGGCCGCCGTCGTCGGCGAGGCAGACGCCGCCGATGCCGCTGCCGGTCAGGTTCGCCCAGTCGGCATCTGTTTCGAGGCCGAAGACGACGCTGCCGAGCTGCCAGTTGTAACCGAGCTGGCCGCCGAGCAGCGCGCCGTGGGTGTTGAACCGGCCGGAATCGGCGCCGACGAGCGGGTCGCTCCAGCTCGAGCGGCCGAAGCCGTAGCCGCCGTTAATGCCGACGTAGAAGCCGGTCCAGCTGAACGGCAGGTCGACGTAAGGCACCGGCTTGACCTTGGCCGGCATATCGGCCGCCTGCGCGGAGAGCGCACTCACGACGAAGAACGCGGCGGCGATTGCAAAAGCGAGCGTTCGGTTCATCGACCCGTCCACAGCAAAACCAATCGCCCCCAACTGCGATAACCATCAGGGCTTCGGGGCCAAATCGCGGCGCAAAGACGGGGATTTGTTGACGTCTCGAAGCGTGAACCTTTGTTAACGCGCGCGTACCCGCTAGGGCGCATCCGCCGGCGCGATTCATCGCATCCAGCGCGAGGCTGCGATTAGAAGTGGAAGTTCACGCCGCCGCGCACGACGTTGACGGCGAAATTCGAAGTCGTCACGTTGGCGGAGTTGAAGCTCGGCGAGCCGAAGTTCATATAAAGATACTCAACCTTCGCCGACCAGTTCCGATAAAATCGATATTCCAAGCCGCCGCCGGCGGTCCAGCCCCAACGCGTCTCGTCGAAGCCGCATGTCGCCGCGGGGCTACATGCGCCGATATCGGCCGAGCCCTTGATTTCGCCGACCGCGCCGCCACCGGTGATATACGGCAGCCAATCGCCAATCGCGTATCCTGCGCGCAACCGACCGGTGCCGAACCAAGAAAGTTTGGCTGTACAGCCTTGGACGAAACAGGGCGCGGTCGCTGCGGTCAAAACCGAGCCGTTCACATCCGAGTAGGAAATGTCGCCCTCGACGCCAAGAACCAGCGCGCCGGTTTGCCAATTGTAACCGGCCGTGCCGCCGCC
>DATJVE010000001.1:0-18450 GCA_035501975.1 Pseudolabrys sp. | reverse complement strand
TCAAGCTCGACTCGCCGCTGCATTACTGCGTCGATCGCGCCGAGAACAATTCGGTGGAGGCCAATGAGGCGCAGGAGTTGGCCGCCTTTAGCAAGGCGGTCGCCGAGATCGAGCACAGCCACGACGTGGTGGTGATCGATTCGCCCGGCAGCGACACCTACCTGATGCGGCTTGCGCATTCGATGGCCGATACCCTGGTCACGCCGCTCAACGACAGCTTCGTCGATTTCGACGTGCTCGGCACGCTCGATCCGACCAATTTCGCCGTCACCGGCGAAAGCCACTACGCCGAAATGGTGCGCGAAGCGCGCCGCCAGCGGCGGCTGGTCGACGGCAAGCTGACCGACTGGGTCGTGGTGCGCAACCGGCTGTCCACGCTCGGCTCGCGCAACAAGAGGCTGGTCGGCGACGGCCTTGTCGAGCTGTCCAAGCGCATGGGCTTTCGCACCGTGGAGGGCATCGCCGAGCGCGTGGTCTACCGCGAATTCTTCCCGCGCGGGCTGACCGCCTTCGACGATCTCGATGAGGCGACGCTCGGCACGCGCCCGAGCCTGTCGCATCTGACCGCGCGCGAGGAGGTGATCGCGTTGCTCAACGCGCTGCGCCTGCCGCTGTCGGAGAACGGCAAGCGGCGCGCCGCCGCCCGCGCCGAATGGCAGTCGGTCATGGACCAGCCGCTGCAGGTGCACGACATCGTCGGCTAAAGCCGATGGCACCGGATTTAGCGTCTCACATCTTGTCCTGCCGCCGATATGGCCTAAATCGGTGTAGACTAGCTCTATGGCCAAGGACCATTCCCAGCAAACCCCGGCGCCGGTCTCCTCGCGGCCGGAGATCGCCGAATTCATCGAGCGCGTGCGCGCGCTCGGGCCTGCCGCGAGCGGTGGCAAGCGCGGACGCCTGATCTTTGCGCTCGACGCCACCATGAGCCGGCAACCGACCTGGGATTCGGCCTGTGCGCTGCAGGCCGACATGTTCCGCGAGGCGGCGAAAACCGGCGGGCTGGACATCCAACTGGTATATTTCCGGGGCTTGGGCGAATGCGCCGCCTCCGCCTGGGTCGCCGGCAGCGAAAAGCTCGCCGAGCTGATGTCGCGCATCGATTGCCGCGGCGGGCACACGCAGATCGGCAAGGTGCTCGGCCACGCCCGCCAGGAATGCGCTAGGCAGAAAGTCCAGGCGATGGTTTTTGTCGGCGACGCCATGGAGGAGAAGATCGACGATCTATGCCAGGCGGCCGGCGAACTCGGGCTGCTCGGCGTGCCGGTGTTCATGTTCCAGGAAGGCAGCGATACGGTCGCTGAGAACGCCTATCGCGAGATCGCCCGCCTGTCGCGAGGCGCCTATTGCCGCTTCGACGCCGGCGCGGCGCACCAACTCGGCGAATTGCTGCGCGCGGTCGCCGCCTATGCCGCCGGCGGCCTCAAGGCGCTCGCCGACCTCTCGGCCAAGCGCTCCGAGGGTGCCCGCAAGCTGCTGGCGCAGCTCAAGTAACATGCCGGCTCTCGTCTTCGGTCTTTTGGTCCTCGTCGCCGCGCTATGGGTTCTCGGCGTGATCTCGCGCGTCGACCCGAAGATTGCCGCGCGCGTGCTCAAAGCTGCCGGCGGCATTTTGGCGATTGGCTTTGCCGTCTTTCTCGGTTTGCGCGGCGAGATCGGCGTTGCCATTCCGCTCGGCATTTTCGGGCTCGGGCTGCTCGGCTGGATTCCATTCGGAATACCGGGCTTTTCCCAGCGCACGCAGAGAAGCGCCGGCCGGGCCTCGCGCGTGCGCACCGCGTTTCTTGAAATGGAGCTCGATCACGACAGCGGCGACATGCGCGGGCGCATCGTCGCCGGCAGCCGTCAAGGCGCCGCGCTCGAACAACTCGACGTCAAGACGCTCCGCGGCCTGCTCGAGGAGTTCGACGAGGAGAGCCGCGCGCTATTGGTGGCTTATCTTGACCGCCGGCAGCCCGGCTGGGGTGAAGACGCGCAAGGTCACGCGGCAGCGGGGCGGGCTCACGCGGGAAGCGGCAAAATGACGGAACAGGAGGCCTATCAGATCCTTGGCGTTGAGCCGGGAGCGAGTGCCGACGCCATTACGCGCGCGCATCGTACGCTGATGAAGAAACTGCATCCCGACCAAGGAGGGTCGACTTACTTGGCCGCCCGCATCAACGAAGCCAAGGACATCCTTTCGCGTCGCCATCGCTGAGGTACTCCGTACGCAACAACACCATCAGCGGCTCCTGAACTCTCGGCACTTCCCGGTCGATCCAATCGGCTTTTTGACGTCCGCTCTTCTGCGAGAGCCGGTCTTCAAAGGCTAGTTCTTCAGCGTCATGCACGGAATGTCGCTGCGCTTGAGATGCTTACAGGCGGTTTCCGCCTGATTTTTGTCGAGGCCGGCAAAGCGCGCGCGGAACAGCGACTTGTTGCCTTTCTCGACTTTCTCGGTGAACGCGTCGGCGCGGCCGAGCAGGGGCTTCGCCTTGTCCTGCGCCGCGGCGAGCCGCTGTTTCGCTTCCTTCTCTTCCGGGAAGGCGCCGACCTGGATCATCCAGCCGCCGCTGCGCAGCTTCACCGCCGGCTCCGGCATTGCCGCAGCAACCGGGACGCTGTCGCCGGCAGACGCGATCTTGGCCGGCAGCACGCCGAGCGCGCCGGGTTTTGCAGCCGGCAGGGGCGGGGCCTCGCGCTTCACGATGGCGACGGTGGTGACATGGCTCGGGTTGGTCCCGGTCGAGACGGAGACGAGCTTGTAGCCCTCCGGCGGTGCCGGCGCGGCGGCCGGGGCGGTCTGCATGGCGCTGACGGTGAACGTTTTCACCGGAGTGGGCTTGAGCGGCTCGGTGGAACCGACCGGAGGCTCGGGGCGGCGCGGTAGCGGAATCATGGCCGCGACCGCAACTTTCTCGATGCTCTTCTTGGCGCGCGCCTCGGCGGTCTCGCCAACCGGCGGCGCCGTGCGCTTGGCGGCGGCGAGTTCGATGGTGTCGTCGAGCAGGCCGACAACACGCGCGTCGCGCGCAGAAGCCGTGCGCCCGCCGAACACTACAGCGATGACGCGGCGCTCGCCGCGGTGCATCGAGACGACGATGTTGAAGCCGGAATCGTGAATGTAGCCGGTCTTCATGCCGTCGACGCCGGGCACGCGGCCGAGCAGGTGATTGTGATTGCGCATTTCCTCGCCGTGGTAGCGGAACGTGCGCGTGGCGAAATAGTGATAGTACTGCGGAAAGCGATCCTGCACGGCGCGGGCGAGGATGGTCATGTCGCGCGCGGTGGTGATCTGCGCGTCGTTCGGCAGGCCGGAGGCGTCGCGGTAGACGGTGTGCATCATGCCGAGCGCGCGCGCTTTGGCGGTCATCAGTTTGGCGAAATTCTCTTCGCTGCCGCCGAGCGCTTCGGCGACGACGACGGCGACGTCATTGGCCGACTTGGTGACGATGGCGCGGATGGCGGTCTCCACGTCAATCGACTGCCCGGGCTTGAGCTCGAGCTTCGACGGCGCCTGCGCGGCGGCGTGCGGCGAAACCGGCATTTCCGTCGACATCTTGATCTTGCCCGCGTCAAGCCGCTCGAACAGGAGGTAGAGCGTCATGATCTTGGTCAGCGAGGCCGGATGACGCAGGCTGTCGGCATTGGTCGCCTGCAGGACCGCGCCGGAATTAGCGTCCACCACGATTGAGGAATAGGCGGGCTCGTAGCTTTCGGCGGCCGCAGAGTGGTGGCGGTGATAGCGCCGCCCGCGGGCATCCGCGCTGGTGGTGACGGCGGCGACGGCCAGCAGTGTCGCCAAGCCTAGAACGCCCCAACGAAATGGACGCTCGACAGGAATCCCGGCACGCAACATCCACCCTCCCCAACCCCGTTTCTCGGGCGGACTTGAGCCCGCCAAATTTGGCCGATTTATAGCGGCCCCGCGGCGCCGCAAAACTCGACCGTAGGGGATCACGGTTGATAAGGTCTTAAAAATAATCCCAGCGGTAATTCTATGGATTTTAAAGGCTTTTTCGCAGTGCAAAAGATTTCTTGACATTTTTGTGCAGTGCAGTATAAGGCGCCTCGGTCCCCGGGCTTTTAGGCCGGGTCTTGGATCCGCACATTGCGCCGCACCGCGGCCGGGAAGGGATGACAATGGTCAAGAATTTCGAAGATCTCCAGCAAGTCGGTAAGGAAAACGTCGATCTCGCGCTCAAGTCGATGGGTGTGCTGTCGAAGGGCACCCAGGCGATCGCCGTCGAGGTTGCCGATTATTCCAAGAAGGCTTTCGAAGACGGTACCGCCGCACTGGAAAAGCTGTTCGGCGTGAAGTCGTTCGAAAAGGCGATCGAGGTACAGACCGAATACGCCAAGACCGCCTACGAGGGTTTCGTGGCCAAGGCTTCCAAGATCGGCGAGCTCTATGCCGATCTCGCAAAGGAGACCTACAAGCCGTTCGAAGGCTTGATGGCGAAGGCGAAGTAAGTCGCGGCCGCGTCGACCATTTAGGTCCCCGTGCGCGTAGCGTGGCGTGAGCTTAGGTTGCGTGGCGTCTGCTTAGAAAGGCAAAGCCCGGCTCGATTGGCCGGGCTTTTATTTTTTGGCGATCGTGACGCTGCTTATTTGGCGACGTAGAGATTGCTCAGATTCGTTCCGATCTGGTTGAAGGTCGTCACGATCTGGTTCGCCGACGTCAGCAGGAAGAATTTGTCCGACGAGCTGGCGCAGTTCTGCAGCAGGGTAGAGGTCGGATCGTTGCCGGTGTTCACCTGGATCGTGTAGAGCGTGATGCCGGCCGCCTTGATGTTGCTGCAGGTCAGCGTCTGCCGTGCGTCGATCGAGTTCTGGCTCGTGTACCAGCGATCCTGGGTGTTCAAGCCGTCGGTCAGCAGGATGATGACCTGCGTATATGTGTAGTTCGGGTCCAGCGCCGGCGCGGTGAAGGGTCCGCCACCGACCAGCGACATCCACCCAAGCTGCAGACCGATTGCCTGGTTGGTATTGCCGTTGGGCGACATGTTGGTGACCAGCTGGTTCATCGTCGTCCAGTCGTAGCTCAGGCCCATCACCGCCTGCGGGCACGAGCCGTACTGCTCGGCCGCATAGAGCGAGGTGTTCTTGGTCACGTCGGGCTGCACGACGTTGGTGTCGTAGTTGTTGACGGTGTCCGGCGTCGTAGAATTGCCGCGGTCCATCACGCAACCGTTCCAGGTGTTGTGGTTGGCGGGCGTCCACGTAGCGGCGCTCCACACGCCAGCCGTCCACACGCCAGCCGTCCACCTGCCAGCTGTCCACGTTCCCGGCGGGGTCCACACGCCGGCCGTCCAGGTGCCATGGCCCCAGGTTCCGCCGTGCGACGTGCACTGAAACTGTGACGAGTATGACGGATTGCTGCACGCGTTTTGCGTCGTGCAACTGCTCTGGCTTGTCTTGCTGGGATTTGAGCAAGTGCCGGCGCCGGTGCAGCTGCTTTGGCTGGTATAGCCGGAAAGTGAGCACTTGCCGCTCGCGCAGAGGCTTTGTGTCGTCAAGCTCGAAACCGAGCAGGTGCCGGCGCCGGTGCAGCTGCTCGAGCTCGAATAACCCGACAGCGAGCACGTACCCGCGCCGGTGCAACTGCTCGAGCTCGAATAACCCGACAGCGAGCAGGTGCCCGCGCCAGTGCAGCTGTTTTGTGAGTTATAGCCGGAGAGCGAGCAGGTCGAGTGCGACACGCAGGAACTGCGCGTCGAGTAGTTTCCACTGCTGCAACTGCCGTTGTTGGCATCCCAGGAATTATTGTCCGAGAGGGTAGTGTCCTGCGCCGCCGTGCCCCAGTAGATCCAGTCCGAATTCCATTCGGAACTGCCGAGATTGACATCCTTCACGAACGGAATGATCGAGACGTAGACGTCGCCATTGGTGCTGGCGGCGTTCTGCAGCTGGGTGAGCAGGTTGGCGGTCGCCGTTCGCAACGCACCGATCTTGTTGTTGTCGGCCATCGATCCGGTGTTGTCGAGCACCAGCGCGACACGCAGACGCGTCGAACCCCATCGCACAGTGGACGACGTGCTCACCGCCATGTTGTTATAGCCGATGAGGCCGAGGAAGCTGGTGGCGACGTTGGCCGAGCCGTTGATGACCACCTGCGTTCCGCCGGTCGTCGAATAGGTGGCGGCGATCGTGGCGTTCGAGGCGGACGTCGGCGTGAACAGGGCGGTGAAATATTTCAGCGCGTTCGCTTGCAGCTGGTCGGGGGTATCCTTCGCCGCTTCCTTCGAAATCATCAACGCCGTCGAGTCGAGCGCGGCCTGCAACGCGACTTTGACCTGATTAGCCCGGCTGTAGTCGACGGCAAAGCCCACTCCGGCGATGATCGGAATGGTGGCCAAGGCGAAGGTAATGGCGACGTTACCCGCCCGCGCGACGCAAAAGCCGCGCAAGGCGCTGCGGAACTTCATCCAAACCGAGTTCATGGCGTTCACCGATGCATTCACCGACTACGGTTGATTCCGCATACCGTCATAAGCACCGCTGTTAAAAGGCTGGTGTATTGGTACCCGGGAAATCCTTAGCGGACGGTAAGTGTCGGGGACGCTTGGCGTCCGCTTTGCGTGCCCGCTCAGTGGCTTAACCGGTTAATTCTGTCTGCTCCATATGCCGCGAATGCCGCATAGTTCTTAGGGGATGTCGTTAACGCTTGGTTGGCGCCCGCTTGGAAAAAGGGGGTGAAAGCCGCGGCGGCGTCCCGCCGCGGCATTGCCGGCTACATCGCCAGCCGCAGGTTGGACAGCGCCGTGCCGATCTGGCCGAAGGTCGTGACGATCTGCTCCGACGACGTCAGCAGGAAGAAGTGATCGGTCGTTCCCGGGGTGCTGCTGGCGCAATTCTGCAGCAGCGTCGAGGTCGCCTCGTTGTCGGTATTGACCTGCACGGTATAGATCGTGATCCCGGCCGCCTTGATGTTATCGCAGGTCTTCTGCTGCCGGGCGTCGATCGACGAGGCAGTCGTGTACCAGCGGTCCTGGGTGTTCAGGCCGTCGCTGAGCAGAATGATGACCTGCGAGTATTTGTAGTTCGGGTCCATGGCCGGAACCGTGAACGGCGCCGCGGTCAGCGACTGCCAGCCCATCTGCAGGCCGATCGCCTGGTTGGTATTGCCGACCGGCTGCATGGCCGTGATCTTGTTGGACAGCGACGTCCAGTCATTGTTCAATCCGACCAGCGAGACCGGGCAGGAGGAATATTGTTCGGTCGGGTAGAGCGTGCTGCCGGCAACCGGTGCATCGTTGGTGGTGTCGAAGTTCTGGTCGCGGTCGGTGACGCAGCCGTTCCACGTGCTGTGGCTATTGGGCGTCCAGATTCTGCCGGCCGCAACGCAGCTCGACTGCGTCGTATAAGTCGATCGGCTGCATCTGCCGTTCACCGCTTCCCACAGATCCCAGCGCAGCCAGCTCGCGCTGACGTTGCTGCTGTCGACGTTGACATCCTTGTTGAATGGGATGATCGAGACGTAGACGTCATCGGCGGTCACGGCCGCGTTCTTGAGCTGCGTTAGCAGATTCTGCGACGCGGTCTTCAGTGCGGTCATCTTGTTAGAGCTCGCCATCGATCCGGTATTGTCGAGCACCAGCGCGACGCGCAGCCGGGTATTGCCCCAAGTCGACGTCGTCGAGGCGGTGATATTGAGCTGGTCGATGCCGAAGATGCTGAGGAAATTCGTGTTGATGACGGCGCTGCCGTTGAGCACGAGCTGCGATCCGTTGCTGGTGGAATAGCTCGCGGTGACCGTCACGTTCCGGGCATCCGTCGCCGTGAACACGGCGTTGACGTAATCGGTCGCCGCGGCCTGCAGCTGGCTGGTCGTCTGCAATGCCGCGTTCTTCGACATCATCAGCGCCGCCGAATCGAGCGAGGCCTGGAAAGCCGTGCGCGTAGCGTTCGCCCGCGAATAGTCGACGGCCGCGCCGACCGCGCCCATCAACGGTATGATCGCTATGCCCAGCATGGGGGCGACGCTCCCCCGCCGGTTCTTCCAAAAATGGGTCAGCAACATTGAGGCAACCCCCTTTGGACCGCAAAAGTGGCGGTCGTTAAGACCGCTGAAAGATGGCGGCTACGGCTTGATAGTCCGTTGGAACAGCAACACGAATTTGGGGAAAAATCGCTTCGGATTGTCCGCTCGCGGCTTGTGATCGGGTAACCAATAGATATCTGCCATGGCGCACCCGGAATCGCCTAAATTCGGATTAAACTGTGCCGGAGAGGGACAAATCTCGGCTTGGCCTGGCCGGCTGCCGGTCTCTATGATGGTGGTGCGGTTGCGGGCGAATGGCCCGGCCCGGACGCCTGCGGAATGGTTCTTGCTTCGACACGGTCATGGACGCGACGAAACATAATGTTCCCGCCAGCGGGACTTCAGCCGGCCCGGGCGGCGGCAAGACGCCCCGAATGGCCGACGACGACCGCAAGCGGCGCAACGAGCCGGGCGGGCCGGGCACCGCGGTCATCACCAAGACCAAGCCGCAGACCAAGCGGCCGAACATGTACCGCGTGCTGATCCTCAACGACGACTACACGCCGATGGAATTCGTCGTGCATGTGCTGGAGCGCTTCTTCGGCAAGGATCACGAAGCCGCCACACGCATTATGTTGCATGTGCATCACCATGGAATCGGCGAGTGCGGCATCTATACTTATGAGGTGGCGGAGACCAAAGTGACGCAGGTGATGGACTTCGCGCGCAAACATCAGCATCCTCTGCAATGCGTGATGGAAAAAAAGTGAGATTGGGGAGGCGGCCAATACAAAAGGACATGGAAATCTAATGCCAACGTTTTCTCGCAGTCTCGAACAGTCACTGCACCGAGCGCTCGCCATCGCCAATGAGCGGCACCACGAATATGCGACGTTGGAACATCTGCTATTGGCGCTGATCGACGATTCCGACGCCTCGGCGGTGATGCGCGCCTGCAACGTGGACCTCGACAAGCTGCGCCGCAGCCTGACCGCCTACCTTGAATCCGAGCTCGAGAATCTGATCACCGACGGCGCCGAAGACTCAAAGCCGACCGCCGGCTTCCAGCGCGTCATCCAGCGCGCCGTCATCCACGTGCAGTCCTCCGGCCGCGAAGAGGTGACCGGCGCCAACGTGCTGGTGGCGATCTTCGCCGAGCGCGAGAGCCACGCCGCCTATTTCCTGCAAGAGCAGGACATGACGCGCTACGACGCCGTCAATTACATCAGCCACGGCATCGCCAAGCGGCCGGGCCTATCGGAATCGCGCCCGGCGCGCGGCGTCGAGGAGGAGGCCGATACCAAGGGCGGCGAGGAGCCGAAGAAGAAGGGCGACGCGCTCGACGCCTATTGCGTCAACCTCAACAAGAAGGCGAAGGAGGGCAAGATCGATCCGCTGATCGGCCGCGATGCCGAGATCAGCCGCACCATTCAGGTGCTTTGCCGCCGGCAGAAGAACAATCCGCTGTTCGTCGGCGACGCTGGCGTCGGCAAGACCGCGATCGCGGAGGGGCTGGCACGCCGCATCGTGCACGGCGACGTGCCGGACGTGCTCAAGGGCGCGACGGTGTTTGCGCTCGACATGGGCACACTGCTCGCCGGCACGCGCTACCGCGGCGACTTCGAGGAGCGGCTCAAGCAGGTCATCAAGGAGATCGAGGCCTATCCCGGCGCGATCATGTTCATCGACGAGATTCACACGGTGATCGGCGCCGGCGCCACCTCCGGCGGCGCCATGGACGCGTCGAACTTGCTCAAGCCTGCACTCGCCTCGGGCACGATCCGCTGCATCGGCTCGACCACCTACAAGGAATACCGCCAGTATTTCGAAAAGGACCGGGCACTCGTCCGCCGCTTCCAGAAGATCGACGTCAACGAGCCGTCGGTCGCCGACACCATCGAGATCCTGAAGGGCCTCAAGCCCTATTTCGAGGACTATCACAAGCTCAAATACACCAACGAGGCGATCAAGGCGGCGGTGGAATTGTCGTCGCGCTATATCCATGACCGCAAGCTGCCGGATAAGGCGATCGACGTGATCGACGAATCCGGCGCGGCGCAAATGCTGCTGCCCGAAAGCCGGCGCAAGAAAACCATCGGCCTCAAGGAGATCGAGACGACGATCTCGACGATGGCGCGGATCCCGCCAAAGACGGTGTCGAAGGACGACGCCGAGGTGCTCAAGCACCTCGAGCAGACGCTGAAGACGACCGTCTACGGCCAGGACAAGGCGATCGAGTCGCTGTCGGCGTCGATCAAGCTCGCGCGCGCGGGCTTGCGCGAGCCGGAAAAGCCGATCGGCTGCTATTTGTTCTCCGGTCCGACCGGCGTCGGCAAGACCGAGGTCGCCAAGCAATTGGCCGCCGCGCTCGGCGTCGAACTGATCCGCTTCGACATGTCGGAGTACATGGAGCGGCACACGGTGTCGCGCCTGATCGGCGCGCCGCCGGGCTATGTCGGCTTCGACCAGGGCGGGCTGCTGACCGACGGTGTCGACCAGCATCCGCACTGCGTGCTGCTGCTCGACGAGATCGAGAAGGCGCATCCCGACCTGTTCAACGTGCTGCTGCAGGTGATGGATCACGGCAAGCTGACCGACCACAACGGCAAACAGGTCGACTTCCGCAACGTGATCCTGATCATGACCACGAACGCGGGCGCCTCGGAGATGGCCAAATCCGCTTTTGGTTTCACCCGCACCAAACGCGAGGGCGACGACCACGAGGCGATCAACCGGATGTTCACGCCCGAATTCCGCAACCGGCTCGACGCCACCATCACCTTCGCGCATCTGTCGCAAGAGATCATCAAGATGGTGGTCGAGAAGTTCGTGTTGCAACTCGAGGCGCAGCTCGGCGACCGCAACGTGACCATCGAGCTGTCGGAAGAGGCCACGCGCTGGCTGATCGCCAGCGGCTACGACGAGTTGATGGGTGCTCGTCCGATGGCGCGGGTGATCCAGGAGCACATCAAGAAGCCGCTCGCCGACGAAGTGCTGTTTGGCCATCTCAAGGCCGGCGGCCACGTGCGCGTGATCGTGACCAAAGACGAGAACGGCCGCGACAAGCTCGGCTTCGAATTCCTCGACGGCCCGGTGACGCCGAAGCCGGAGAAATTGCCGGCCGTGGCGCCGAAGGCGCGCCGCCGCCCGCCGCGCCCGCGGGCCAAGCGCGGCTCGGTGCCGAAGGTGCCGTTGCTCAAGGCGTAACTTCTTCTGTCATTCCGGGACGGCCCGAGAGGGCCGGACCCCGAATCCATAATCCCAGCGCTGGGGCTATGGATTCCGGGTTCGCTCGCTGGCGTTCGCGCCCGGAATGACTGGGAGATGGGCCTTCGCATTTTGCGGGGCGCGCATGCGCCGGTTCTCGGTTGCGCGGCCGTCGGCGCCATGAGACAGGTGATCGGCCGCCATGTCCGCGCCCGCGCCACATTCCTCGACCGCCGCCGTGTTCTTTGCTGGCGTCAAATCGGCGCTCACCTCCGTGTTCTTTCTGGTTCTCGCCGGCACCTATATCGGCATGGGCGCGCTCGCCCATGATTACGGCTTTTCGTCGTGGTGGCTGGCGCTGTCGTCGGTGCTGGTGTGGGCGGCGCCGGGGCAGGTGATCCTGATCTCCTCGCTTGGGCTCGGCGCGCCGCCGATCGAGGGCGCAATCGCCGTCAGCCTGAGCGCCATCCGGCTGTTTCCCATGGTGGTGGCGCTGCTACCGCTGTTGCGCGGACCGCACACGCGCACGCGCGACCTGCTGCTGCCGACGCATTTCACCTCGGTGAGCATGTGGGTGGAATCATTGAGGCTGTTGCCGGCCATGCCGCGCGAGCGTCGCCTCGCGTTCTGCAACGGCCTGTCGGTCGGCTACCAAAGCACGGCGGTCACGTTCGGCTTTGTCGGCTTTTACCTCGCGGCCGGGTTGCCGCCACTGTTCGCGGGCGCGCTGCTGTTCCTGACGCCGATGTCGTTTCTGATCTCGACCGCGCGCAATGCCAAGGTTCTGGTCGACCGCCTCGCGCTCCTGTTCGGCCTCGTCATCGCCCCGGTGCTGGCCTACTGGCATGTCGGCCTCGACCTGATGTGGACGGGTCTTTTCGGCGGTTCGCTCGCCTACGGCTTTAGCCGCTTGCGCCAAGCCGTCCGATGAACGCCACGTTGAGCGAGCTGTGGCCCTACCTGCTGCTGATCTTGGTCGGGTTCCTGCCGAACGAGGTCTGGCGCGTGCTCGGCCTGGTGCTGGCGCGCGGACTGAACGATGATTCCGAAATCGTCGTGTGGTCGCGCGCGGTGGCGACCGCGATCCTCGCCGGCGTTATCGCCAAGCTAATCCTGTTTTCCGCCGGCGCCTTGGCCGGAATTCCGCTCGCCATCCGCGTGACCGCGGCGGTGTGTGGTTTTACCGTTTTTCTGGCGGTGAAGCGTTCAATCTTCGCCGGCGTCCTCGCCGGCGAGGCGGTGCTGCTGCTCGGCGGATTTCTTTTCGCGCAATGAGACGGCTCTATCCGGCGGCAAGTGCGGTGGCGAGCTTCTTGGTTTGCTCGGCGAGTACGTCCGGCTTTTCCTTCTCGCTCGCCGGCGGCTTCATCGGCACGCCGCTTTTGCGCGGGATGATATGCACATGCAGGTGGAACACCACCTGTCCGCCGGCGCCTTCATTGAACTGCTGCATGGTCACGCCGTCGGCGCCGAATGCCGTCATGGCGGCTTTGGCGATTTTCTGCGCCACCTTCATCACATGCGCGAAATCGTCGGGGGTGACGTCGAGAATGTTGCGCGCCGGCGCCTTCGGCAGCACCAGCGTATGGCCGGGCGCCCGCGGCATGATGTCGAGGAAGGCGAGCGCCTTGTCGTCCTCGTAGACCTTGTAGCAGGGCAGTTCGCCGCGCAGGATCTTGGCGAAGATGTTGTTCGGATCGTAGCTCGGCATCCACGTCTCCCGGGACTCAGTCTTGTTCCACCAAATCCTTACGGAATGGCGCGAGCGCCGCAAGCTCCTCGCCGGCGGCGCGGACATAGTCGCGCTCTCGCGCCAGATAGTCGGCAATGGCCCGCCTCAAGCCCGGATTGGCGATGAAATGCGCGGAATAGGTGGTTTTCGGCAGATAGCCGCGCGCGAGCTTGTGCTCGCCTTGGGCGCCGGCCTCGACCCGCTTGAGTTTGTGGGCAATCGCATACTCGATGGCCTGGTAATAGCACAGCTCGAAATGCAGAAACGGATGCTGCTCGATGGCGCCCCAGTTGCGGCCATAGAGCGCGTCGCTGCCGATGAAATTGAGGGCACCGCCGATCCAGCGTCCGGCGCGGCGGGCCATCACCAAGAGGATGCGGTCGCGCATCTTTTCGCCGACGATGGAGAAGAATTCGCGCGTGAGATAGGGCCGGCCCCATTTGCGCGAACCGGTCTCCATGTAGAAGGCGAAAAAGGCGTCCCACACCGCTTCGGTCAGATCGTTGCCGGTCAGCCAGGCGACCTCGATGCCGGGCGCCAGCGCTTCCTTGCGCTCGCGGCGGATGGTCTTGCGCTTGCGCGAGGCGAGCCGGGCGAGGAAGTCGTCGAACGTGGCGTAGCCTTCGTTCTCCCAGTGGAATTGCTGGTCGTTGCGCAGCAGGAAACCGCGCTTGCCCAGCGCCTGCCATTCCGGCTCGGTCAGGAAGGTGACATGGGCCGAGGACAGCTCGCTGGCGGTGGCGATCTCGACCAACGCGTCGGCGAGCGCGCCGCGCACCGCTTCAGCCTGGGGTCCGGGGCGCGCGAGGAGGCGAGGGCCGGTCACCGGGGTGAACGGCACCGCCACCTGCAACTTGGGGTAATAGTCGCCGCCCGCCCGTTCGAAGGCCTCGGCCCAGCCATGGTCGAAGACGTATTCGCCGCGCGAATGGCTCTTCAGGTAGCAGGGCGCGGCGCCCAGGAGCTTGCCGCCGGGTGCTTCCGCCAGCAGGTGGCGCGGCTGCCAGCCGGTGCGGCCACCAACCGAAAGCGAAGCTTCGATCGAAGATAGAAAACCGTGAGATGTAAATGGGTTATCGGCTTGTCCTCGTGTTGATGATTTCGTGGATAAGTTATCCTCAGATGTTAGTTTAACTTCAGCCGTTAAGGTCCCGTGGCTGCTGACAGGACCCGCCGCGCAGGCGTCCCAAGCCGCGGCCGGAATCTCGGCGAGCGATGGCGCAATACGGATGCGGAGTTCGAAATCGGTCATCGGTCCGGTCTGTTATTCCGACTTTATGCCGGAAATGGTGCGGACTCACTTACCCGTTTGAGGGGGGCACACCACGATATCGTACCCGGTCGGGATGCCATCGACGCCGTAGCCTTGCTCGGGGTGGCAATTTGGTGGAATTCGGTGGCAGCCCTCGACCGTGCAGGCAATTTGCCCGGTCTCGCGAACGCGCCGGTGCACCTTGGCTTTGGCAAGAGCGGGCGCTGCCAGATAGGCAAGCTCGGCTGCGCCGAGGGCGATAAGGGCGACGACGGTGCTTATCCTCATGAGCAAGACATAGGCGGCGCCGCCCCGGGGTTTCCAGCCCTAGGGACGGAAGCCTTCAAAAATCATTTGATCCGCCCAGCGCGCGGCGCGCTGGCGTTCCGCCTCGCTGCGCACGGTCCAGGTCAGCACCGGTAGGCGAAACACCGACCGCGCGATGAAAGGTGCGGCCGCCGGAAGGTCCTTGACCGAATAGGCGAGGAAATGCGGGCGGGTGCGGCCGGCGTGCAGAAGCCAAGCCATGCCGCGTTTTTCCGCGTGGGGCAGGCGATCCCATTCGCGATGCGCGTAATGGCGCTCGGCGACGATCCCGCGCGTGAGCTGCGGCGCGATCCAACGCACCAATTCGATCATGGCCGGATCGAATGACATCAGCGCCACCGGCCCGGCATAGTTCGCAAGCACATCGGCGCAGCGCTGCACCAGCCGCCGGTCGCCGTCGAAATGGCTCTTGAGCTCGATCGCCAAGGTGGCGCGCCCGGCGACGAAATCGCACAGGTCGCCGAGGGTCATCATGCGGTCGTTCGTCGCCTTGAAGCGCACCGCTTCGAGCGCGGCCGCCGTCATGTCAGCGAGACGGCCGCTGCCTTCGGTGAGGCGGCCGAGCGCGTCGTCGTGATGCACGAAGGCCTCGCCATCGGCGCTGATTTGCAGATCGGTTTCGATGCCGTAGCCGCCGGCAATGGCGGCGGCGAAAGCCGACGCCGTGTTCTCGATCACGCCGGCCGCCGCGTCGTGCAGCCCGCGATGGGCGATGGGTCGTGCTGTGAGCCAGGCGAGGCCGGCCATCGTAGACTAAATCACCTCGAACAGGCCTTCGACCTCGACGGCGGCGTCGGCGGGTAGGGCGGCGACACCGACCGTCGAGCGCGCGTGACGACCTTTGTCGCCGAACACCTCCACCATCAGGTCGGAGGCGCCGTTCATGACCTTGGGGCCGTCGGTGAAGCCCGCCG
Organism: Pseudolabrys sp.; assembly: GCA_035501975.1. Lineage (GTDB taxonomy): Bacteria > Pseudomonadota > Alphaproteobacteria > Rhizobiales > Xanthobacteraceae > Pseudolabrys. The sequence continues at coordinate 3,055 of DATJVE010000001.1, read as the reverse complement.
CCGAATTGATGAAACCGCCGAGCCGCACCACGCGGCCGACTTTGTCGAGGTCACCGAGCGCGACCTTGAGCTGCGCCAACAGATTGACCGCGCAGGCCCGCGCCGCCTTCTGTCCGTCCTCGATCGACACGCCGCCGCCCAATTGCCCCTTGGCGACCAGCTTGCCATCGGCGCCAAAGCAGAGCTGGCCGGAGACGACCAGCATGTTGCCGCTCTTCACGAAGGGCACGTAATTGGCGATGGGACTTGCCGGCGTCGGCAGGCTGATACCCAGGCTTGCGAGCTTCTGTTCGACGGATCCGGCCATGACAACCTCCACTTTCCTTGCGTGCGCATGATCTTATCCGAAAACCGGTGCCCACTTTTCGGGATCATGCGCGGGTCCCCCTGTCTTGGCCGAATGGAGAAGCGCGTGCAAGCACGCCGCGCACCCGTTGTCCGCGGCCGTCATGGCCTCTATCTTGCCTCTATCTTGCACGAATCATTTCCTGGAACGCCGCCATACAGGGGGCGCCGGAAGGCCCGATGCAAACACAGAACCTCGCCAAATTGCTGATCTTGCCCGCGCTTGCCGCCGGCTGTACCGCGATTTTCATCAGCCATTCGGCTGTGGCTGCGCCGTCTGCCGCCGACACGGTGGTGCTGGCGCCGCATCGGGCGGTCTACGACCTCAAGCTCGCCAAGTCGCGCGGCAGCCGCGGCCTCGAGGGTGTGCGCGGGCGCATCCTCTACGACTTCTCCGGCAATGCCTGCGACGGCTACCAGCTGCAATTCCGCCAGGTCTCCGAGCTCGATTCCGGGGAGGGCAAGACCGCGCTGAGCGATTTGCGCTCCACCACGTGGGAGGCCGGCAACGCCAAGGCCTTCCGCTTCAACTCGGAAAACCTGGTCGACGACAAGCGCACCGACACCGTCGATGGCCACGCCGAACGCAATGCCACGACGGTGGCGATCGACCTGAGCAAGCCGAAGGAGAAGAATTTCACCGTTCCGGTGAGCGCGGTGTTCCCGACGCAGCACATGCGCCGCATCATCGTCGCCGCCCGCGAGGGCAAGCACGTGCTCGAGTTTCCGGTCTATGACGGCTCGGAAAGCGGCGAGAAGCTCTACAACACGCTCACCGTGATCGGGCAGCCGATCGCGCCCGGGGCAAAGCCGCCGGACGATGCGGCGGCGAAAGTTGCCGAGCTTGCCAAGCTCGCGCGCTGGCCGGTGACCATCAGCTATTTCGAGCAGGAAAGTCTTGCCAAACAGGAGACCGGCGAGCAGACCCCCGTCTATACCATCTCGTTCGAGCTCTATGAAAACGGCATCTCGCGCGCGCTGCTGCTCGATTACAGCGATTTCAGCATCAAAGGCGAGATGACGTCGCTGGAGCTGAAGCAGCCGAAGCCGTGTCCGTAATCCGGTTCGCAGCGGCCTAGCGAACGAAGCGATTGTAGCAAGTGGACATGTCTCCGGTCGCTGAAGGAGGATTTTGTTGCAGAAGTGATTTGAAGGCTTTGGCGAACAGTGATTCGGTCTCCTGACGACATTTTGTGTCGGAGGCGGGCAATGATGGGACGCCAGAACAACGACCAGGGTCATCTGTTCTACGAGTTTCGCCTGGATGAGGCGGTTCCTGATGATCATCTAGTGCGCAGGATCGATGCCGTTCTCGATCTATCTTGGGTACACGCAGAACTCGCGCCGCATTATCCAGCCCTCGGCCGGCCATCGGTTGATCCGGTGCTTATGGTCCGGATGCTGATCATCGGTTATGTCTTTGCGCTGCGATCCGAGCGGTTACTGTGTCGCGAACTACATGTGAACCTCGCCTATCGCTGGTTCTGCAAACTCGGCATCGAGCACAAGATCCCCGATCATTCGGCATTCTCGCGTGCCCGCAATGAACGCTTCCGCGACAGCGACATTTTTCGCCGGGTATTTGAGCGTGTGGTCGAGGCCTGTATCGCAGCCGATCTCGTTGGCGGAGAAGGATTTGCCGTGGATGCCAGCCTAATTGCGGCCGACGCCAACAAACAGCGCTCGATCCCGGGCTGGGAATGGCAAAAGACACGCGACCCCAAGACGGCGAGCCGCGCCGTGAAGGAGTATTTGGCAACCCTTGATGATGCGGCCTTCGGTGCAGCGAGCGAGGTCACGCCGAAGTTCGTCTCGCCGTCCGACCCGGCCGCACAATGGACGGGCGCGATGCGAGGCCCGGCGTTTTTCGCCTACGCCGACAACTATCTTATTGACGTAAAGTCCGGCGTCATCATGGACGTCGAAGCCTCGCGCGCTATCCGCCAAGCCGAAGTTGGCGCGAGTAAGACCATGGTTGAGCGCACTCAAGCGCGCTTCGATATCAAACCAAAATGGCTCGCGGCCGATACCGCCTACGGTTCAGGCCCGAACCTCAACTGGCTCGTCAAAGACAAGGATATCGCGCCGCACATTCCGGTGATCGACAAGTCGAAGCGTGAGGACGGAACCTTCAGCCGGGAAGACTTCAGGTTCGACAAAGAGCGCGACGTGTACATCTGCCCGGCGAACAAAACCCTTACTACGACTGGCACGGTGATCAACGATGGCGAGACGCTCCGTTATCTCGCGACCACATCTGACTGTCGGGACTGCCCGCTCAAGGTGCGATGTTGTCCAAAAGCATCTTTCCGCATAATCCCACGCAGCATCTACGAAGAGGCGCGCGACGTTGCCCGCGCATTGGCCAAGACAAAGGCTTTCGAGCAATCACGCCGTGATCGCAAACGCATCGAGATGCTGTTCGCCCATCTCAAGCGCATCCTGAAGCTTAGTCGCCTTAGGCTTCGTGGCCCGTGTGGCGCACAGGATGAGTTCACGCTTGCGGCTATCGCACAGAACCTACGCCGGCTCGCCAAACTGGTCGTTCGGCCACCACCAATCGCCGCTGCTTGTGCCACCTAAGCGTTGCGATTGTCAGTGCCGCTGCCTCAAAGGCCCCGCCGCCAAAAGGAGCGGGCGCCGCAAACGGTTTAAACACATCGAGGCGGCCCGCCACACTCTTCCCATCGCCGACTTCTGCAACAAAATC